>NZ_DATCTU010000061.1 GCF_036567765.1 Pseudobacteroides sp. | reverse complement strand
AATTCCTTTCCCTTTTTTGATCCAACCTGATATAATTTCATTGTGGCAGCTCCTTTCGTTTTTGTTTTTCCCAAACAATAGTTTATCAAACTACCGTCTGGACTGCCACCTTCAATTTCTACGAAATTCGGGACTTACTCTTTTATAATACTGGTTATTGTACTAGTTTTATTCCCCATGCAACAAAAAATTCCCAGTGTTTTAAATCTGGAATCTTACATTTTATTTTTTTAATTAATATCCCTAAAATACCCATGGTTATAAAGTACAAATATGCAAAAGGCTACTATTTAAATGTGCAGTAACAGTTCAAGTGACTATAAATGACAGACATTGAAAACTGGTTTTGGTTCATATAATCAATAACCTTCATAACTGCTTCATCATACTCTTGATATATAAAATCACTACCTTTAATTTTTAATTTTGGTAATTTTAGTATTTTATACATTAAAATTGTATTCAATAAAATCCTCAGGATTTTTGTTATCAGTACTTATTTGTAAGCGGCTTACTGATAATCCTGAGGATTTTCTAAAACTAACGATACCATAAAAATCCTAACATTAGGATTTACTACGGAAATGGCAACACTCCTGTTCGCAATAGGCCGTGGAAATTGGCTGTTCTGTGACACACTCAAGGGTGAAGAAGCAAGTGGCTTAAGGCCCTATGACTATTTGGCATATCTCCTTGAAGAGATACAAAAAAATATTGGGGTACAGATCGCTGTTTTTTGTTTATTTCCCCACTTAGAACTAAATGTAAAAGGCAGCAACTAGATTGATTTCTAATTGCTACCTTTTTCAGCAAAACAAGTGCAATATAAAGGCTATAAAAATAAATTAATGTTAACACAACAAAAATATTATAGGGGCACAATTTTCTCTCTTAAAGTAATCTTACATATAAATATGTATTAAAGTGTTTTCGGTAAAATAAAAGTACACAAATCGGCGGCGTAAAAGTGCACAGGTTACAAGAAGAAAAAAGTGCCATTGCTAGCACACTTTAAATAAACTACCCTTTAGTTTGACAAGAACTTAAGGGGGTATGAAAGGATGCTGAAAATGGCACAAATAGAGTATATCAAACATTTGTATGAAGTTGAAGGAAAATCAATTTCATATATAGCCAAAACTTTACAATTAAATCGCAGAACAGTAACAAAATATGCCGGAAAGTATAATTGGACTCCTTTAGAGAAACCGCTTGAGGAAAGACGATATCCAGTGCTAGGACCATACATTAAAGTTATTGATGAATGGCTCGAAGAAGATAAAAAAAGTCCTAGGAAACAAAGACATACCGGGTATAGGGTGTACAGAAGGCTGGTAGAAGAACAAGATTTTAAAGGAGGTCTTCGTACAGTTACAGAGTATGTATCAAAAAAGAAAAGGTTACTGTATCAGAAAAGTGATGGGTATTTGCCTTTGGAGCATTTGCCGGGAACAGCTCAAGCAGATTTTGGTGAATTTGTATTTATTGAAGATGGAGATCAAAAGCGAGGTTATTATCTTACACTATCATTCCCATATAGTAATGCAGCATTTACTCAAGTATTTAATGGACAGAATCAAGAGTGTGTAATGGAAGGTCTTAAAAGAATATTTGAATATATAGGTGGGGTTCCATCATCAATCCTTATGGATAACATGAAACCAGCAGTTAAAATTCTTCCGAATGGTGAAAGGGAGCTTACCGAGGGATTCAAAAGCTTTGTACTGCATTACAGATTTGAAGCCAAGTTTTGCAATGTTGCTTCAGGTAATGAAAAAGGTAATGTGGAAAATAAAATAGGCTATCACAGAAGAAATTGGTTTGTACCAATACCTGTGATAGATGATATTGAGGAATATAATAAAACATTATGGCAGAAAGCTATAAAAGACCTTAATAGAAAGCATTACAAGAAGATGGTAACAATGTCTAACCTCTGGGAAGAAGAGAAAGAGAAGCTATTGTATCTTCCGGAGAATGAATATGAAGTATTTAAATTGAAAGAAGCTTCAGTAGACAAATGGGGATATGTAAGTTTTGATCACAATTCATATTCGATAAACCCAAGATTCTACAGTAAGCAAGTAACTTTAAAAATATATTATAACAAAATAGAGATATATCACGATCATAAGTTAATTACCTCATATAGTAGGTGTTATGAGAAAAATAAAGAGGTTTTGGATTGGAAACAGTATGTATCTTTGCTATGCGAAAAACCAGGTGCTTTGGAAGATGTAAAATTCTATAACCAGATTCCTAAAGTTTGGAGAGAACATCTTAAGAAAGTTGAAAAGTCTGAAAGGAAAACAGCATTAATACTCTTAAGGGAAATAGTTGAAGATGATAAGATAGAGACTGGAACAGAAGCATTAAAACTTGCGATCTTATATGGTAAAGCTGATACGGAAAGTATTAGGCAGTGTTACTATGGATTAACGCATGAAACATTTAATCCTAATCCCTGCAATATAAGTGTAATCACTCCGATGATAAATAACAATCCTGAACTATCTGTATATGATAGGCTTACAAGAGGGGTGATATAAATGCAGCAAGAGATATTAAAGTACTTCAAGCAGCTGAAATTAGGCGGTTTAGCAAAAGAATGGGATAAGGTGGAATTTAAAAATAAAGAACAATATTTATACGATCTTTTGTCCATTGAAGTAAAGGAACGTGAAATCAACAAGATAAACAGAAATATCAAGTTAGCTGGGTTTAAAGTCGTAAAATTTCTAGATGATTTTATATGGACTCAAAACATAGCGATACCCGATACTATAAGCCAAAAGGAAATAGAGGAATTCAAATTTATAGACAAAAAAGATAATTTAATACTACTTGGGTCTGTAGGTACTGGGAAGACCCATTTGGCAGCAGCTATAGGATTAAAAGCGTGTCAGCATGGAGAAAATGTCAGATTCTTTACAGCAGCAGGGTTAGCCAACCAATTGCTTGAAAAATACCAGAAAGGAACACTCAATACTTTTCTGAGTGCATTTAAAAAGGTTGAATTGATAATCATAGACGAAATTGGTTTCGTGCCATTGCATAAGGATAGTGCAGAGCTTTTGTTTCAAGTAATATCAGACTGCTATGAAAGACGAAGCCTTATAATAACCTCTAACTTGGAATTTAGCCAATGGAACACAATATTTGGAGACAACAGACTTACAGCAGCTATTGTTGACCGGCTAATACACCACTCGCATATATTAGTTTTTACAGGAGAAAGTTACAGATTGAGGCAGTCTATGGCGAAATACAAAAAAACTTAGGGATTGCTTTTTTAGCAGAAGTCCTGAGGAAAAACATTCAAACTGGCAGTAAGTAGTCCGGGTGGTCGCCATGCTAAAATAAAAAGTCCGAGGGATGAGAAAAATTATGGATTGCTTCTTCCCTTCGTCCCTCGGTAAGTACTAGTCAGCATGGCGAAAGCTCCAACTCAAGGTGGTTTCCCTTGAATTGGAGCTTAGCTGGACGGAATTTTGGCAGTAATTAGGCAAAAAAGTGTGTTAGCAATTGTGCACTTTTGACCGCCGAATTGTGCATTTTCTACTTGCAGAAAACATATTAAAGACTTTTATCCTTGTATTTAGAAATAAACCTACCTATGTATTTAGATTTTATTAATTCATGGTTTATAGTTTCCAGTACTTTCAGTAGTTCATCAATATTTCTATACACTTCAGACTTGAAATCTTGTAATGAAACCTGTACATCTTTCCAATTGTACTCAACAATTTCACCAAATGGGCTATCCACTACAAAACCACTAATATCTGAGCAAGAAGTTCTTGCCATACTTATCCTTAGCAATTCCCCGTTTCTAACAAATTCAAAGAAGGCATTATCAGTCTCAGGTATACGCATAGCTACATAGTGTGTTTCTTCTAGCCTAGTTACAACAGTGTCTAGTAACCCAAACCAAAACAACAAAAGTTCTTGACCAAATGGTACATCATTATGGCACAGACCATACTTGTTCCCATTAAAGTTTAACTCAATCTGACCTTCAATATCATTGAATGAAGCATCAAATTCTATTGCATCCAGTGAAGAAATCTCATTTAAAACCTGCTCAGGTATTCTATATCTTATTCCAAACATGCGTTCACTCTCCTTTTATAATCCAAAATCAGTTAACGTATACTTATGAGGCCCCCAAGATGTTTTTAGTATACCATTTTCAAGAGCAACTGTGATATTTTCACCGAACACATTACATGTAAATGTATCAGAAACAATATTATTTGCCTTTGCTTGTTTGAAAGCTGTTTCTGCTGCTTGTAGGCATTGGTCTTCAGTCCAATTTCTATTAAAGAAGTTTCTATTGGCTAAATCAGCTTCGATATCAGCTCTTGGTCTTACTTTCAGTTCATACTTCAGTTGATTCTGTACTCTGCTGAACGAATGTCTATTCAAAAGGTGTTTAGCTGTACCACTTGCTATAGAACTTGCATTAGTAAGCCTTCCTGCAGTACTTGATATATTGTCAATTTTATTGGTATCGCTAATATCAGCCTTATTAATAAACTCAAACACTTTATCTCCTAGGTCTGACATTCCAGCATAAGCAGGTCTATAACCATATCCATCTGCTAACTTGATTATACTACCTTTTATACTATTTAGGAAGTCACTAGATGCTGTTCTTATTTTACTTATAGTTTCTGCAGCCGCTTCCAGCATCTTTGCTAAAGCCTCTTTGCTTGCTACAGCACCTTTTGCAACTTTAGTACATACTGTTGATAATGCTTTACTCTCCCTGAGTAAATCCAGTATTCTCGTTGCTTTTACTATTCCCGCCCCAGAAACAAAGAATGACAATACAAAGGATATTGCTTTACCAATCATCCTTCCCTTTTCGTAGCTGCCAGCCTCTTTAAACTCATCAATAAATGTTGCTACCATATCCTTTATGAGATTAAAAAACTTTATCTTATCATCAATAAATAGTAAAGGATGTGGGTTAAGAACTTTGCTTAAAAACCAGACAGTCTCTAAAGTATTCTTCGGGTTTTTTAATAATTCCCAAATAGCAGAGACAACCTCTTTAGCTGCTCCTTTTATATCAAAAAGCTGGTCTAGTGCACCTCCAAGCACTCCTCCTAATTCAGCGTCTGTTATTCCATATGTAGCCTGCAGCCACGTTTGTCTGAGTCCATCATCAGATCCTATCCAATTTCGTATTTTATCTAATGGCAAATAGTAAGCATTATAGAATTTCTTTGCACTTTCACTATAAGTTTTATTTTCTTTAGTAATTGTTACTGTTTTACCATTAACTAAGTCACTTTTTGGTGCCTCAGGTATCATTGTATACCATTTAGCAGGTGCAGGGTTCTCAACGAAATATAATGATGGCTGTAGTTCTATACTTGTCCAATGTTTTAAAAATAGTGCTTTTACATTATTGTTACCAAGACTTCCATAGTCACTACTTTTTATAGCATTATACACATCAGTAAATAATGCAGCTTTTACATAGTTGTTAACAGCTTTTTCAAATTTATCGTCCCAATATGCATCAATTCCGCCAATGCTATTTTTTATATCAGTAGCTTCAAACTTTTGGCCAGATTTCATTTGTTTACCCATAAGCTTAAGCATATTTACTTTTGTATCATATACATCTTGGCTTCCATAAATCACATTTTTATAGTTTTTATAAGCAACTTTTATATTCCTTACTTTGGCATAACATTTTTTTTCTTCCCCGCAAAAATACAAATCAGGTATGAAAATCTTCTGCACTCTGTTGGCTGGATCGTGAGCATCAGTTATAACAATATTTTTACCATCATATGATAAATAGTATCCATTTGCAGCAGTCAGCTTGTAAACATTTTCAAGATATGCCCTTACATTTACACCTTTAGGCTTAATATATGCTTTGTTCATGCACAAAAGAAACCTGTATTCATCGAGTGCTATAGCCGTTTCAAGATCAACCGCTCCATTTGCATATACTGGTAAAAGTGTATTAGTGCTCCTACCCATAAACTCTATTTGAAACTTTTTAACAGACGCTGCTGTAGTATTACCATACAGCTTTGAGCTACCTTTATATACTTCATCGTATAAATATGCAGACTTTCCTTTTCCTGGTGCCCAGCATTCTAGATGTCTAAGTACCTGCTGAATTTTTGTAATATTGTACTTATTTAATTCAGTGTCACAATCATCGTTTCCCATCCATGCAGGTAAAATATCTCTCTCCACATCGCCAGGTGCAACGTTTTCATCTTTATTCCCAGGTAATGAATAAGTTTCAGTCATTCCAAAAGCAGCTTTGAAAACCTCAATTTTCACAGCAGGCTTTCCATTTACCCTATAGATCTCACTTTTAAATGTATGAGTATATCCACCGATGGTTACATTAACTGATTCGTCAGGATTTACAGTGTAAGCATCAGCATCCATTTCATATGCCAGCAGTTCAAGATATGCCATATCAGCACTTAATGTTTGCATTATAGGATCACTAATATGAATATAATACTCTCCTGTTCCGTTAAGCAAATCACTGTGTCTTACCTCAAAACGGTATTTTTGATCCTTAGTAAGATTCATAAGCATGTAGAAATTTTTATCCCATTCGCTGTCATCATTGCTGTCACTTGAGCTAATTAACTTGCCAGTGCCATCAAAAATATTTATTTCTGTATCCGTTTCCCCCATACTACTTATGCAGTATGTCTTAGTCACATCCGGGGTAAACTCGTAGGCATCAATTTCTCCTGCATAGCTTATACATCCATATGTATGAATCGGTAACTTTATAGGTGTATTTGCAGGTAAATTTGGAGGTAGTTTCTTACTAGGATTTTTTTTCTCTGGTGGAATACTTTCTACTAATTCGATTTCTTTCATTATATTATTGACAATATTGGAAATTTCCACATTAAGATCATTGTTTGGATCAATATAATAGTTAGTCCCATTTGCTATACTTGCAATTTCAGAAAGAAGCGGTGACTTTCCACCTAATGATACGCACAATATTTTAATTTCCTCATTTACCATAGCTTTAACAACGTTAATTATACTGGAATGATTACTATCCCCTCCATCAGATAATAGAACAACATACTTTCTGTTTTGACTGCTATTAGAAAGAATTGTTTTACTTTCCTGAAGCCCAGTTTGAATGTTAGTGCTACTAGTACCACCAACCTTTTTTATTGCATTGATTATATCCTCTTTGTCTTGTGATAAACCAATTGTCTGTCTTGCTATGCCTGAAAATCTGACAACAGCAAATTCATTATTTTCACTTGACTTTTCAACAATTTTAGTTGGGATATCAATACCATTTGTTATGTCATTTGAACCTATGCTTCCTGATTCATCGATAACAAATACAACACTATTATTATAGCTAATCCGGCTAAGATTCTTTTTTCCAGGAACGTAAGTACTAAAATGATTCACTCTAGCAGTAATAATGTTGTTATATTTGTCAATACTAACATCATATTCCGGCAGAGGTACAAGAGTATTATTATCATAATCCAACCAATATACTGTTAGATCATCCTCTGATATACCGTTAAGAATCGTTTCATCATAATTGAAGCTTATTGTTGCTTCTTTAAAATTACTTCCATTAAGTGAAATATCTACCGGATTTCCGATTATCCCATCTATTGAATCCCTCGACAAACTGTTTAATTCATTAACTTCAAAATGTGATGCTTGAAGGCTAGAATTTCCAAAGACTTCAACAGCTACGCTCCCTGATTGTGAATGAGCTTCAATAGAAAATGGTACGTACTCGTCCTTTTCAACCGGTGAGTTGCCTAATTTGACTTCAAAATTATCATTAGTACCATCTTCATCAGTATCTGGATTTAATGGATCGGTTATAAATCCATTCGTACCATTTCTTTCATCACCGTCACATATCGAATCACCATCTGTATCATAGTTATCCCACTGTGTTCCTAAATTTATTTCTTGCCCATTACTTAGACCATCATTGTCATAGTCAGCTGCTGCATCAAATACCCTATTACCTGTTACTGTAACTGTTTTATTCAGATTACTGGTTGAGCCATCTAATACTGAAGTTATATTGTAGCTTCTAGCGTAATTAGGAGTCCATAACTGTCCATTCATTCCATCAGTTGAAAGAATAATATATTCGCCGCCACCTATAGATCCGCTAAAGCTTTCAGTCCAAATCTCAGTGCTATTGTCTATTTTAAATCCTACTTTATGTATTCTTCCAAAAGGACTAGCATTTTGAGATATATTTCTAAGTCTTGCCTTCAATGTAACCTTTTCACCAACAACAGGATTTGGCGGATCAAGCATGATCTCTTCGAGCTTAAATTCGCACTTACCTTTTACAATTATCCCCCTTGTTAATGTATTGTTATATTCATCTGCTTCTTCAATACTTTCAAGTGGGTCAACCACCCCAGTAACTGTATGCTCGCCTTCTTCCGCATCCCATCTGCCATTCACTGTATCAATATAACTTGTTACTGTTACTTTTTCACCTGGTTTAAGATTTGTAGATATATCTTTACTGAACAATATATCTCCGTCAATCATGAATTCTACCTTATGTACTCGGGTGGCAGGGCTTGGATTTTCTGATGTATTCCTTATCTTCGCCTTGAGTATAACCTTTTCACCGGCAGCGGGATTTGGTGGATCAAGTATAATTTGCTCAACTTTAAGATCGCATTTACCTTTAACTGTTACACTTTTGGAAAACTCATTATTATTTTCATCCAGCTCTTTTGCGTTTTGGAGAGAATCTACTACTGCAAAAACAGTATGTTCACCCTCCTTGGCATTCCATTTGCCCAAAACTACTCCTTCATTCGCAGTTATTTTTATTGTTTCACCTGATTTTAGATTTAGTTGCACGTCTGACCAAAAGAGTATATCGCTATCATCAATTTTAAATCCTATCCTTATACTCTTATTTTCTGAAATTATTTCTTCTCCAACATTCTTTACAATCGCACTAAGAATAACCTCATCACTATGGCTTATTTCATTTGGCTCAATTATTACATCTGTTATTATCCAGTCAGGCAAACTCCCTACTTTTAGACTTTTACTGAATGTGTTATTATGCTCATACATATCATTGTAATCATGATATTCATCAATCTTTACATGAGCCGTGTAGATACCCACCTCATTTATCTGTGGAGAATTACCGTAATCGTCATATACTGCTAATTCAGCTGATTGTCCAGGTTGTATCTGCCTAGTATAAGTAGATGAATAATACTTAGTTGCAATCCCATCAATATCCATACATACAACAACTGGATATCCAATTGTAGAAGCTTTTGGACCTATATTTTTGACTACAACCTTTGTTGGAATTGGTTCCACACAATTAGGTTCATTTGGGAATATAATATCAGTTATGGTAAGATCTGAATAAAAGCTCACAGTTGTATTGATTGAGTTATTATCTTCTAATAGTTCATTAAAATTGCTGCTTTTTTCAATAAATGCATGAATATTATGGTTACCATTATATTTAAGCATTTCATTGAGCTGAATATTATCAAGATATAGTTCAGCAGGGCTAAATATAGATACTAGGCCTTCATAGTAATCAGTATAAAAAATCTGCATCTTGTTTTCAACTTTAAAGCCAATTCTAAAACGACCTGATTGTAAATAACTATTTCCGATATTTGAAATCTCAGCACGTAGTTTACAAGGCTCGCCATTTTGGCTTTCCTTTATATCTACCTTTGATATTGTTAAATCAGGTGCTATTTCATAAGACTTTATGGTGTATTGTTCAGTAGTGTTTATTTTTTCATACTTATCACAAACTAAAATGTAGTATTTTTGTCCTGCTATAAAATCGTACTTGAAGATTTTTTCTGATGAATAAATTGTTGTTGGGATGATAGACCCCATATTAGCAGTAACAAGAAAAAAGTCAACTGGCGAGTTTTTTATTGAAAATTCATACTTTCCTGACTTTGTTGGAGTAAACACAAAAACGTCTGAATCTCCAGTAGCACCTAATGTCCCAGTAACATCCTTGCATATTTGAAACTCTGTTGCATTACTTGCATAATCACCATGATCATCAACGTAATATTTTGCAGTAAATGTATTATTCTCTTCATTTGCTTCGCTAATATTATTTTCGCTATCGATTTTAAATGTTACATCATATTCTCCAGGTACACTTGGAACCCATGAATTACCATTTAAGTCAACCGCAGACGCACTATAAACAGAATTATCTTTCTCAATATTAGAAGTATACACCGCATAGTATTTATTATTTTGACCGTTTACAGTGATCTCAACTTTAAAACTACCCGTTGATGCTGTATCACCAATATTCATTACCACATGGTCAAAATTTACTGGTATACTAGCCAGACATTTATTTCCACTTGCATAACCAAATACTAGATCGGGCTTGTTACTTTTTAAGCGAACTATAAACCGATAATCTCTGTTATTATCAGTACCTGTACGAAGATAATAAACCTTTCCTGCCTCAAAATGATAGTCGTTGTTTGTTCCCGATCCTGCTGGATAGCCCTCATTGTTATAAAACTCAGGGGTGTAGTTACTCCTATATATTTTGATAACATATATGCCAGTGGTTTTTGGAGTAAATTTGAAATAATCATAATCATTCGAATCATGAAAAACTCCGCTAACCTCTTTTCCCAGTTCAATTGGAGTTGCGTTTTCCTTTGTATTCCCATGGTCATCTTCTTGTGCTTGTATTTCAAGTATGTTGCTGCTATCCGATTTATTCCCTGCTAAATCGACAGCCTTAACATAAACCTTGTTTAATGCATTAGGAGTCAGTCCCATACAAGTTATGGAGGTTCCTTTTGTCGAAGCAATTAACCTGTCGTTACAATATACTTCGTAATTATCAGGCATATCACCAGCAGACGGTTGTGACCAAGTCAATGATATGCTTGCACCTGTATTCCACAATGATATGAGGTTTTTCGGAGGAAATAACTTAATATCTTCTGATACGATTACAGTTACTTTATCATATGAAGAAGGAGTAGCATTAAAGTGTTTTGCCATAATGATGACATCGGACATGTTTATGCTACCATCTGCATTCAAATCACAGTTTGTATTAAAACCACTGTTTTCTTCTTCTGCTACCTTTCCAAAGCTCATGGCTATCTGTATAACATCTGACATATTGATGCTATCATCTTGAATATTATCTTTAGGGATATCACCAGCCCACATTTTTATTGGGCTCTCAGTTGTACCAATTTCTAATTTGCCTTTTAATGTCAGATCATTTATCTTCCTTTTAAGATAACCTGACTTTGTTACTTGTAGTGTATATTGACCATCAGGCAAGCTTCCTGAAAGGACAAAATACCCATCTTCATTAGTTTCGTCACTAAATGTGGTCC
The DNA here is from genome assembly GCF_036567765.1 of Pseudobacteroides sp. Classification (NCBI taxonomy): domain Bacteria; kingdom Bacillati; phylum Bacillota; class Clostridia; order Eubacteriales; family Oscillospiraceae; genus Pseudobacteroides; species Pseudobacteroides sp. The sequence continues at coordinate 8,338 of NZ_DATCTU010000061.1, read as the reverse complement.
CTAATATTTCAACCTTGAATCCTTCATCAATTGATTCCAAGCTACTGATAAAGTCTGGGACAATATAACCTGATAAGGTAAATTGGTTCAGGGTTTCTGAGTATATTACATTCAGGCTTGAATCTGTAACTTCAGTCTCAGTATTGCTACTAGTCACAGTTTGATCATTTACAGGCAATTCCTCATTTATATGTATGGCTTTACTTACATTACAGCTTATTTCATTACCATACCAGTCATAACAAGTGATACCATACGGACTGTTTATCATAGATTCAGTTCTTTCAAACTGTATTATAATTTGGTTTGCTTTAAGAACTTTGAATCTTAGTGTAGCCAGAGTACCGCTTTTTTCAGCCACACCACCTGACCTGTATCCGTCAATATTTATATAGCATGTACCAAAGTTCAAAATACCACTATTGAGATTATTCATAGCACTTGCAAATGGTGAGAATCCTGGATTTACAAGTATATCCCCAAACATCGGATATGTTGAGCTATCAATTTGTGTATCATCAAGATTTACTGGCATCAAGACCGCTGGATCATACTTCACATTGGCCTGATAGCCTGCAATATTTGTTATACCATTTGCCTTTATTGTAACAGTTATTACATCCCCCACATCTGCAGTGGTTTTGTCTGCTTCCATGGATACCAATCCTGTTGTTTCATCATATAGACTCAATTTGTAGGTCTGACTTTCAGAGCTTCCCCAATAGGAGTAAACCTTAACAATATAGTTTCCTTCTATCAGCTGACTTACAATCTCTTCGTCCATTTTTCCACCATTGGTTGAACGGCCTACCTCTATGAAATCACCATTTGTATATGAATAGACCACCATATCATAATCTGTTCCATCTGGTATGTTGTTAAGCCTAATTCCTGCCTTAGTACTGCCTTCCAATGTAAATCTAAAGCAGTCAACATCATCCTGATTATCCATAGTGCCATAAATATAGCTATTAAGGCTCATAGCAGGTTTATTCTGTGAATTCACATTGTATATATCATCATTCACTTCATACTGATCAGGTGTATACACCCCTGCTTTAAGCTCATATGTATCAGTAGAATTTGAACCTGTGTAGGAATATACCCTCACAAAGTACTTACCAGGTAGAGTAACAATACTGTCAATCTTTTCATCCTGATTACCACCGCTGTAAGATCCACCAAGAACTGTACCATTCGTATCATACACCTGAATATCATAGTCGCAACCTGAAGGTATGCTCTTCATTGTTATATCAAGCTTGCCTGTTTTTATTGTATCCAGCACAAACCAGTCTTCATCAGTATTTATATTCAATGTAGGCCTTATTAATGTACTGTCAGATACTGCTGTCGCAGTCTCTTTACTATCATTAGGCTCAAAACTGTCTGGAGCTTTTTCAGTTGAGTAAAACATAAGCTGATAATTGTGATGTGCTGAGTTTGTATTATAAGTGCTTGGCTGAATATCTATGTAGTAAGTTCCTGTTGCTGTTGCTGTATAGGTTATACTTTCATCATAGTTGGAAATATTCGTTGAATATCCTACATCATTAAGCACATCGTTCATAAGATATATGTCGTAATCTTCTCCCTCTGCCATGCCTGTAAGCTTAATGGAATACGTTCTTCCTGCAGTAAGGTTGACAGAATAAAAATCATGTCTGGTTCCATTGATAATGCCGAAAACAGTACACTCACCTATTGGTTGTGAAGTTACCAGAGAGTGGTTTGAACCATTGTCCGTCACATAACTTAAAGTATTTACCTCTTGTGCAGTTGAACCGTATACTGTTTCGGTAACAGCCAAATGTCGCACATTCTCACCGCCAAGATCATTTATACTTGTAACTTCTTTTACACCTGATTCAAAAACTCTTCCATCCCTAGAATTAGAACGTACTTTGTAGAATCCTATACTTTGAATATTATCAAGTTTTAATGTAATCTGGTGTTTTGTCGTTAGCTCTGGGTAGGATATCTTGTTTGCCAAAGAGCTGTCAGCTCCATAAAGAAGAACTGAATCCGACTCAACATCGGTTGTCCATGTAACGGCCACAAAGTTACCCTTTAGTTTGTTAATAGTTAAGTTTTTTATACCATTCTCATTGGATGTGCTAGAAGTTCCCTTGTTTATTAGTGAATCAATAAAAAGATTGGTCTTCTCTTTTAATGGCTTTTCTATTTTTCCATTACCTGCAAGGCTACCATCGTAAATACTTTGAGGCTCCTTTGACTTTTCTGTGGGCATTTGAGGTGTTGGCGTTCCAGTAGGTAAAGGTGTACTTTCATATTCCGGTACACTGTTTACCAATGCTGCATAAGCATTGAGTCTTCCTGAAGTAGCCACCTTTCCTGAAAGGCTATCAGATTTAGTTGTATTATTAAGTACCCTTTCCTTTATTTCAACCGCATTAAGTGTACTGTCAATGCTTTTTAAAAGGGCTACTGTACCGGTTACAAAAGGAGCTGCCATAGAAGTTCCACTCATATATCCATATTTATTGCCTGGAAGTGTACTTAAAATATTAACACCTGGAGCAGATATATCTACTTTTGTGCCGTAGTTTGAAAATGATGCCAATTGTCCCTTGTTGTCATTGGCTGATACTGCTATAATATTAGGGAGGTCAAAGGCAGCTGGATAAACTAAGCTAGAATCAATATTCTTGCCTGCATTTCCAGAAGCACAGATAAATGTTGTTGAACTATTTTTCATAGCTTCCATTAATGCGTTGTTGTAATCAGAACCGCCCCAGGAAATATTTGCTATTTCTATTCCCGCCTTTTGACAGTACTCAATCGCTCTTATCGCATCACTGGTATATCCGATATTTCCACTTATAAATTTCAATGGAACTATTTTTACATTGGGAGCTAGGCCAACAACTCCTCCATCGTTAATCCCGGCACTAATTATGCCTGCAATGTGAGTTCCATGGGTATCCTCTGCTTCAGAAGTAAATACACTATTTGTATCATCTACAAAGTTCCACCCATTCACATCATTCACATACCCATTACCATCATTATCCAATCCATTTGGGCGTTCATTTGGATTTTTATATATTGAAGCAGCAAGATCGGGATGTTTTATATCTATCCCGGTATCTATTATTGCTACCTTTACTGTGTCAGAACCTTTAGTGATATTCCATGCTTTTATTGCATTTGTATCAACTCCTACAGTACCAGCTTGCCCACTTACAGTCTGTCCTGAATTCTTCAGCCCCCACTCCTCAATGAACCTATCATCTGACGGCTCACTCATGAGTTCCAGTTTATAGTTAGGTTGTGCATATTCTACATTGGGGTCCTTTTTTAATTCATCAATAACATTATTAAGCTCACTCTCATCTGAGATTTCTATAGTCTCCAGCTTGAGCGTTTTGCTCCAGGACTTAGATTTAAGTGACAGATTAGTCTTTTTTGACTTAAGCTTTTTCTTTGTATTTTCTTTCTGGTCTATATCCTTGTACTTTACTATGACTTCCTTTTTGTCTTTCCCTTTATTGCCCTCTAGCAAATCAGTCAAACTTATAGTTTCTGGCTGTTTGTTGTTGCTTTCAGTTTGTACGGATGCTACATTTGCAATGTTTCTTTGTGGTATACTAGGTAATGCCATTGGTGTTGGCGTTACTAACGCCTCTTTTAATGCTGATTCCCAAAGTGCCTTTCTGATTGGATCATTTAATGGATTATACACCGTAGACCGAGATAATGTAGTTTTTACGTACTTCTCTGGCAACGGAAATTGATTGCCATACGCAGTGATTGATCCTAAAATCATTTCAGCGGCTAAGATAAGTATAACTCCAGCTGAAATTAGTCTCCTTTTCAACAAAATAAAACCTCCCTTTAGATAAAATTATTTTTTGAAGTATAAAGTGATTTGTATTATTGCGTATTTTACAAAACTTATCAAAAATTCAGAGTTTAAATAATAGTATATAGACAATTAATAACAAAACATAAATTAAAAGAATTTTAAGATTATTAAAAGCTATATTAGGAAAATTAAAAAGCTATAAAACGCATTGAAATATTTTAGATTTTTGACTTTTAAAGATTGTATCAAAGTTTTCTGTCTATTATGTAAGCATTAAAGGAATCATGCAGCATTTATTACCAACACCTCAAACCCCTTATATTACTCATATAGTTATATCTATAAAATCCAAACCCCTATATCCATATAAAACAAATTACAATTATTTCTTCCAACCAATATAATAATTAATAAATTATAATTAGTCAATTACAAACTCAAATATAGCAAAATTTTAACTTAATAAGAATCATGTATTTTAAGCATGCAAATTATACCTACTTTATATTTATTATTTAACTATTGTTTTGGCATTCTCATCACTCCCTTCATTCCAAAGCTATACACCACTAATCATTTTATAGCAATGCTCTAATCCTTAACAAATGATGTACATTACTCATTCATTACTCATTATTACGCAGATTATTTTGCCATTCGCAAGACCTCCAATTTCATGAATTTTTCCCTCAGTTTTGCCTTCTAGTAATAAAGGATGTAGAAATCAACCTTTTGTTACTTTAAGGTTACATTTATATATTAGCATCAATGTAACTCTATGTCAATATCATTTTCATTTTGACAACCTATAGACAACAATTATTTGCTATAAAATTTTAAATATAGAGAGATTTGTGTCAAAGGTACGATGAACTACATGCTTTCTTAATAAGATACATGCAGATAAAAGTGAAAAGTATACTAGTACATACATAACAATTTTATCTTATATTCCCCCTATTATGTGGGCTGCTTGAACCTATATTGATAAATTATGCCCTTCCACAAATTAACTTTTATGTTTTCCTCAATCTATGCTAAAATTAACTATATACAACCACACAGGAGTAGCCTAATGAACAAAGCATTCTCATACATAATTGACTGCATATCCTTGGAACTTCTTCATAGAGAAAGAAGCTCCAAATCACACTTTTCAACCGACTCAAACGTTGATATTGCTGACTTCTACAAAAAACCTTCAATCCCGATAATCACTCTTAATCCAACTGATAAACCAGCAATATACTCATATACATTCAAAAGCGAAATTGACAACAACAAATGCAATGAATTGGTCCATGGACTTTATTATAAAAGCCCTACCCAACCGGCATCAAAGTCGATAATCTTAGTACCCGGCTGGAGGATGAAAGATTATTCTGCAATATCAGATATATTTTTAGAAGGTTTTCTGAAAAAAGGTTATGATGTCTACTTTATATCTCTACCCTTTCATAATCCCAGGGCAGGAAGTGATTCAGAATACTGCGGCGAATTAATGATCAGCACCGACATTGGAAGAACCCTGTTATCTGTAAAACAAGCAGTGTCGGACATTCGTGCACTTATATGCTACCTGAAAAGTATAAACCAAAAGGTTGTACTTGCAGGTATCAGCCTTGGCGGGTTTATAACCAATTTAACTGCAACTGCTGAGGAAAACATAGATGCACTCATATCAGCATTCTATGCAAACAGCATGTCATATTCAACATGGCACACTATTCCTGGTAGGTACCTAAAAAGGGATTTTGTTGCCAATTCGTATGATTATGAACTGCTGAAAGAGAAATGGGACATATTTAATCCGAGCTTACGGATGCCCCTTATTCCAAAAGAGAATATCCTGTTATTCAGCGGATTATATGACAAATATGTTCATATAGAAGATACCGATAGATTGTGGAAGGCCTGGAATAATCCAAAAAGAGTTTTATATAAGATTGGACACTCCGGACTTATCATCTATAAGAAAAAAATATTACACGAGTCTTTATTGTTTATAAAAGAAAAGAACCTATAGAACATTTGCACTGAAATAAGAACATCTTTAGGATGTGAAATAGATGCTGTTTATTTGTATTTTTCTTTGGACAATGTCTGCAATGCTATTTTTCAGCAATCCAAAAAACAAGGTAAATGTTTGGTGCAGCCTGGTTGCATTTTTCTCGGGTTGTGCAGGACTTGGAACTTTTATTGAAGAATCGGTACTTCCAACGCTTACAGGCCAAACTAAATACTGGGTTACAATACTTGATTCATTTATTTTTACACTATCACATCAGTTTTAACCTTATTCATTCTTAGTTTATGCAGTTCATTATTCAAATTCATTCAAAAAACGTTCCGATAGGATTAATAAACACTTTAGCATTGTTCTTGTAATTCCAGCATTAATGGGCTATTTTGTTCAACAAATAATCCCACATTTTGAGCCCAATTATGTATACCTTTGTGTTTGGGTTGTGCCCTATATATTCTGCGGTAATTACTTGATATTCAAGGAATATCTTAGAGAAACCAACCTGCGAATCAAACAGCAGAAACTTCTGGTGTGCATATTATTTTGCCCAATAACATTGCTTACTGCATTCCTTAATTATATTTTTGGGTTAATCGATATCAAAGACGCGTGGCGTTTCCAGGTGTTTACGGTTGGGACCGTGTTTTTCCTATTCATTATATACGCAGTTAAATTTGGAGCACTACCAATAAATTATCGCTTATGCTTTGGCATAGGCGTTTTCTTTGTCTTACGTTCAATTCGGACAGTAATCATGTGAAATTACGAATACTATGCATTGATACTAATGCATGCTGCAATTTGCCGTTTTTGCGTTAAGATTATGCTTTCAGAATTTTATTCTGCCGTTTTTATTGTTTTGCAAGAGATATTAATTTGACTTTGCCTTCGATGTTAAAGTGCTGAACTACATGGAGGTTTAAGAAAATGACATCAGAGGAAAAGAATGTACTCTTTAAAAGATATATTGACCATGTGGTTTATACAAAGACTGGAAAAAATTCAGCTTATTTTGAGATTTACTGGACACCAGAGGTTGAAAATGCTATGAAGGATAAAGAGAAATGGTTACAGGAAGTCAGAGAAAAGAGACAGAAAGCTACCAATGAAAAAGCAGTTTGCAGCCCCCAAAGTTAAGGGGGTTTTTTGTTGCCTTTCTACAGGTAGAAGCCTGTAAAATGGCAGGTTTATAAATATTTGACTTTGCAGTACTGTCATCAATGACATGTTCTTTGAATACGGGTCAGCTATAGCCAATAGACAGGAAGATAGGCTTATCTTCTGACTTGGCTTTCTGAAAAGCTTCATCACTCCAAGGAAACCAGTTTACAGGGTTATGTGCATGTTGCAGCAGGTAAGGGGATTTCTCTTGGATTAGTCTATTGGCTTGTTTATTAGTTGACATGTGGGCATCACCTTCCTTTCACAATTTTATAGTTTGTTGGATTTTATAGTAAAGTGTTATTTTTATTTATCACCAAACTATTATTTGAAAGATTGTGATTATATATTCAATTTGAAAATCTCATGTTGCTATGTATTTAAAGTTTAAGCATTCTTGTTTATATACCTTTTTCTGTTTATAATCTCTATGAGTGTCAACGCCTCACAAATAATCCCATCTAGGACTAATTCTTTTCCTTAACCACTTTTTCAAATGAATTTTATCTATATAACTTGATACCTTTAAATAGTTTAAGAAATCATCAATTAGCATCTTATGCCCTTTATTATGGTTAATCCACCATTCACTATTATCATGGGCATATTGGATGTTTTCTGACACATCGATTGATTGAAGTCTCTTACATTGTTCTAATAAGTATTTCTTATTCATGGTGGCAATAAGAACCTTTCCAAGAGTAAATGCTAATAATATCCTCTTTCTTTAAATCAGCTAAATCATCAGGCTTTAGAGTTCTATATATTAATCCATTTTCATTTTTTATCATAGCAATTATTTGTTTTTCAGTTAAAATATCTTCAATTAAACTAATTGCCCCTTCATATTCATTATAATGCTCTAAATCCAAAGAAAAATGATTATGGTAAAAGCCAAAACCAATTTCTATTTCCTCATTGTATGTAGAAATAAATAGTTTACTATCAGTATCAGAGGGACATGGAACTTTAATAGTAAAATATGCTTTCTTGCTCTTCTCATAGTTCTCAATTTGCATATACTCTTGAAACTCTGGGAAAGCTTCAAATAGCTTACTTGAAAACTCTACAGAATAATCATATAGCTTCATAATAACTTCCTTTCAAATCTATAATAAATTACAGTCAATCAGTACTAAAAACATCTTCCACAGTTAGAATGAATGGAGATAGGAAAGGGTCTGCCTTTTCTACAATGATACCTCTTGAAAGGACATGAACCCTAAAATCATTATCAAAGCCTCTTTCATCCTCATCATCATGTATACAAAGTATTCCATATGAACCACCTTCACTATCTATTTCTGTAATACCATGATAGT
>NZ_DATCTU010000060.1 GCF_036567765.1 Pseudobacteroides sp. | reverse complement strand
GTGCATTAAGATTAAGCAAGCTTGAAACAGGCATGTCTGCAATTTCTTTATTTGGTTTATCCCAAACATCCTCAATACTTTCATTGCTTGCACTATTTTCCTCGCTTGGTTTTATTACAGCGTTGTCCTTCTTTTCTGCTGTCAGACTTTCATTTGTAATATATTCGCTTATTTTCCTCGAAAGCTCCGATGCTTCAGCATCTTGCGAAGCCGTGTCAATTTCTTTTGTTACGACCTCTTTGAAAGGCATGTCCAAACCATATGCCGATGAAGCCCCCAATATTATTTCAGTCATGAGCACAAAAATAAGCAGGACTGAAATAAACTTCCTTACTCCCACAAAAAACTCCTCCTTTACTTTAGAAAACAATTAAAATTAATGTTAATGCTAATAATATTGTTTAGGTGACAATATCATATTGTATATAAACATCCATATATGGTCAATGCCTATAATTATTGACGCATGGAAAATAGTTTATATGCAAATTAAAACATCTAACTACTTTATATCTTTTTACATGAATCAATATAACACATTTTACTTTTTATGTCACCGAAAAACCCCTGTTAATTTCCGCAAATATCTTTTGCGGAATCTAACAATTTTATTGCGGTATCACACAATATGCTGTCATTTACCTCATATACTTAATCTTACAGGAACCGGTTCATTGAGATGTTGTGATGTTAACATAGTGTTTGCCTGTATACAAGTTATTTATGGCTATTTTATCGTTAAGTTGAAATGAGTAGTGGATTTATTGGAACCATTCTTCAGCTATCTTCTTTTAATGGTTTCCTTTTCCTTCTTTGTAAGCTTTTTATCACTTCTTTCCTATCACAAACAAATAATATGAGTGCCAACGCTTCCATTACCCCAATAAAAACAAATTACTTCTTAAATCATAAGATTGCCAAACCATTTTAATATGCCCCGAATCTTAAATTCCAAATAAATTCCATAGGTTTTATCTCCATACCAGATAAGCTTACATCATTTCGATTTGCTTGTCAATCTCTATAATAGACATTTTTAACATATGCCTATCTTTGTATGTTGCCATCTTTTTGAATGCGTACTACCGTTTTTATAGAGGTGGTACGATGAATGAAATTGGTAAAATAATAGGAGAACGCATAAAACAACTACGCAAAAATAACAATTGGAGTCAGGAAGAACTCGCACATAGAGCAAACCTGAATCGTACTTTTGTTGGAGCAATAGAGAGGGGAGAAAAGAATATAACATTAGAGAGCCTTTCAAAGATTGCTTCAGCACTTGAGATAAGCCTTGAAGAAATTTTTAGACATATACAGCCTGTGTCAAAAAACACCTTGAACACCACTGTACCATTCATTATTAACCGTATAAATGCAATGAATGAAAATGAGCAAAAGGCTGTACTTGAGTTTCTTGACCTTATTACAAAGTGGAAAGATTATTGACAGAGTCTTTCCTTTTTCTTTTGTATTGCTAATAACACCCGAATCTCAATAAACAATTTACAGTTATAAGGGGTTCTATACACACTGGCCTTAAGGTTTTGAACTTTGATAAACCCGGCACCCTGATCCTCGGTTAATATTACGGCAATTCTTGTAATATCGGCCAGAGCCTTTGACAAATCAAAACTGATTTTGTTCTTTTTCACTCCTGAGTCATCTTGATGAGGATAATAAACTTCTACTCCTCCTGGTTCCAAAAAATGAGGCCTTCATGGTTTTATTTTTTGGGAGGGACACTTTTATGCCTCGAAATGCCCTGATAATCCCCATTAGCTAAACGGAAACAGCGATATTAACTGTATTTTTATTGGTTTTTGAATTATACGTAAAAATACTACCAAATGTTAGGTAAGTAAATTTCTTTCCCAAAAGTGTTACTTCTTTTTTTATTGACAACAACAAACAATGGCTCAATGGCTCTTATTTTCTTTTGGTCGTTTGATAATAGATATGATTAACATAGTTAGCGGTAAAACTATATGAAACGGAATTGTTAATACATTGCCAGCAATACTTCCAGTCCACTTTGTAAGAGTTATTGCATCTGGAACAATCCAAAAGGCAAGAACAATAAAAAGAACGGCAAATGCAGATACCAAAGGTTCATAGCTATCTAGCTTAAATAGCTCTGCTGTCGTCTTTGCCGCTGCATAAAGAAACACTGTAACCTTGAAGCCACCACCTAATGATAGGTTTACATCAACCAAAGGGTCAATACTAGTTCCTGGTATTAATTGTGAAGCAATATGTGCTGGATAAGTGAAGTGATCAATAAGTACAGGTCCGATTACAATTAGATTTCTGACCACGATTAGCATCAATAATGGAAAAAGCACCAAGATTCCAGCAGTTATAGCCTTAAGTCTACCTTTTTCATTATTTGTATAAGGCAGTATCATTAAAAAAACTACAGAATCTCCTAAAATTGTGCTTATGACACCAAAAGCACTTTGAATAATGGGCGGTATGGCAAATTTGCTGGCACTGCAGAAGGCTTTGAACGGAATGAGAATGAGTCTTGCCAGCAAGCTGATATTGATGATAATGCCATTGCCCTACTTTCTCATGACAGATGCTGCTTTCCTGCAAAGCCTATGCGTGCCAAAAAAACCTGTCAGCATGAAGTTTTCATTAAGAATTACAGCAAAACAAAAATCCTCAAAGTCTTGATAACAAAACTTTTGAGGATTTCTATCAAAATAATGAATATACTTTTTTCAATTAATAATTTTCTGTTCTCACTTCAAAAAAGCTTTTTGGATGCACACAAACAGGACAAACCTCAGGAGCTTTTTTACCCATTACAAGATGCCCACAGTTCCTGCACTCCCACATGGTTTCATCTGCTTTTTCAAATACTTTTTGCATTTCTACATTTTTAAGAAGTGCACGGTATCTTTCCTCGTGAGCCTTCTCAATTTTTGCAACCATTCTGAATTGAGCAGCAAGAGCAGTAAAGCCTTCTTCTTCTGCATCCTTTGCGAAGCCTTCATACATATCTGTCCACTCGTAGTTTTCGCCTTCAGCTGCATGAAGCAAATTAGCCGCAGTGTCACCAAGTTCACCGAGAGCTTTAAACCAAAGTTTCGCATGCTCTTTTTCATTATTAGCAGTTGCTTCAAAAATTGCAGCTATTTGTTCATAGCCTTCCTTTTTTGCAACAGACGCAAAGTAGGTATATTTATTTCTTGCCTGGGATTCGCCAGCAAATGCTGCTGCCAGATTTTTCTCTGTCTTTGTTCCTTTGATATTCATTTTAATGGCTCCTTTTTCTTCATTTAATAATTTCGTAAAATCAGCTGCTCCATGCTTACATATTGGGCATGTATAATCCACCGATAAAATCTCGCCCTCATAGACATATCCACACATATTGCATTGCCAACCTGTCTTATGTGCTTCTTGTGGTTTTGGTTTTATATACTTTTGATAATAAGTATACGTTAAAGTTTCATCGTCTGCCAATATATTAGCATCCATTACTTCAGCTTTAAACATGGTATGCGTGCCAAAATCAATCATCTCTAAGACTTTACAGAAAAGACCAGAGTTAATGTATTCAGACATATATACAATCCCATTTTCACTTCTTAATTTAGTAGAACAATTGTCAAATTTATTAACTGTTCGGCCCGATTGATAACCGAAATGCTCGAAGACCTTAAAAGGTGTGCCTTTTGTCAAAACAGAAATGTTGAATTCCTTCGTTTTCAAAATTATATCATGAGTGAAATTTTGCTTGTTGACTCCTATGGCAATTAAAATAGGATTGCTTGCAACCTGCATAACCGTATTGATAATACACCCGTTATCTGTGTCTCCATCCCTTGCTGTCAAAACATAAAGACCATAACCAATATTAAAAAGTGCTTTGTTATCCATATTCCACCTCCTTAGTTCAAACTTTAAATTCAAGTAACACATAACATTTTATCATGTTTTAACTGCATTGACTTTATTAGATTTACTGACTAAGCAATACACAATTCTTTTCAAAGCGAGAATGCTGATTTATTAATATCTCTTCAACTTCATTTACAGGCAGCAACCCTAATGATAACAGCTTTTCAAGTATGCTTGTTGAGGCTTTTACTCCAGTACATTTATCATGCTAGACAAGCTGGTGGCCATTAATAGTCCTTAAAATTTTAAACTTGGTATTCACTTTTTTGCCCTCCCCATCATACCTATTGCCATTAATTCAAAGTAAAAACCAATATTTGTTTATATTAATTATATTATTTTTTTACCCATTGCAAATGCTTTGCACATAAGTCTTTGGTTATTTTTAGCTGCATTTGGCTCAAAACATTTTGTCGCTCGTATATCAGCAAAGTGCTTTAATCCCATAGCCGCAAATGCCTTTCTGAGGTACCTTATATAGTTCCTGAAGAACAACTCAAAAGGTGCCGCCTGAGTATAAACCATAACCAGTTTTTTGATGCCGAATCTAGGCGTATGCTTTTCATTGGTGAATGGATACAGTCTGTCCATAAAAATCTTCATTTGACCTGATACTTGATGAATATATATGGGACTTCCCAAAATCACGGCATCGGCACTTTTCATATCCTCAAAGATTGTCTGCATATCATCCTTTAGACTACAGCTATCATTCTTTCTGCAGTACATACAGCTTTGGCAGCCCTTGATTTCAAACTCATTTAAATAATATATTTTTATCTCAGCACCAGATGCTTCAGCACCCTTTAATACCTGGTTCACAATAGCACTTGTATTTCCTCCCCTTCTTGGACTTCCTACTATTCCTATTACCTTAGCCATAGAATACTCCTTTATTTTTCTTATTCCTCCAGCACAATCCTGTGCTACAGAAGTACCATTTCCTTTATCTTGGCTTTTACAATCTTTCGCTGGTTAAAAATATTCTCAAGCTCAACCATGCCATTAACAGGTATGATTTTGTCTACCTACTCCAGTAAAAGCTTTTCCACCATGGCCTTTCCCATGCCGCCGCCCTGCCCATCTAAAACTGCAATTCTCATGTTATTCCCCCACTACAAACTTCTGGTACCATACTATTATATCAAAAAGCATTTAATAAAACATCTTACCAGACGCCTCTTCAGGATCATGAAATGTAGTATATAGTATATTGTCCATCAGGACCCTCTTCTTATCAATACAAACTTACAAACACCTCAAATCTATTTTACATTAGTATTCATTTCACAACAATAGGGTGTTTTCTCCGTTTATATAGGGAAACATATACATTTATTCCTACACCCAAAACTCTCTATTTATAAGGTTTTCAACTGTGTTTCCTTTTCAGTCCTACCAGGCACTCCACGGGTGGAGGCGAGTAATTTGTACCTACGATCTTCGGATTATGATTTTGCAATTCTACAATGCCAATCCTTCATTTATAAATGTTATGATATTCAGACGCCTTTTTCACACATCAAATCACCTGCAATCCTTATATATGGAGTCTTACAGGCATTTTCACACTTTTCTTAGTAATGTAACTGTCTCAACATGTGCAGTATGTGGGAACATATCGATCGGCTGGATTACACTTACACCGTACCCCTTCTGAGACAGATATTTCACATCGGCAGCCATGGTTGAGGGGTTGCATGATACATATACAATCCGGGCGGGGTTAATCCTTACCATTGCATCAAGCACTTCCTTTTTGCATCCTTTTCTCGGAGGATCAACTATTACAACATCTACACTGTCACAGATTTTTCCAACTACATGCTCAACCCGGCCACAAATAAACTCTACATTTTTCACCCGGTTTATCCTGGCATTTATCTCGGCATCTTTTACAGCTTCCTCTACTCCCTCCACCCCAATAACCATTCCGGCTGCCTCCGATAGATAAATGGAAATGGTGCCTGTTCCGCAGTAAAGGTCCAAAACCGCTTCCCGGCCTACTAGACCTGCAAATTCACGGACTTTATCATATAAAACTCTAGTCTGTGTTGGATTTACCTGGAAGAAAGATAATGGCGAAATAACAAAGTTGAAGGAGCCTATGGAATCAATTATTTTTTCTTCACCAAATATTAACGTGTTTTTCTCCCCCATAACCTGGCTTGTACCCTTTTCGTTATGATTTATGTATAAACTTTTTAGTTTAGGCACTTTATCAGTTAACTTTTCAATTAGCCTTTCAACATATGGCAGCTCATTTAATGCCGTAACCAGGATAACCATTACATCACAGGTACTATGGCTCACACGAGTCACAATATGGTGTATTGCAGCCTTTCTCTCTATGAATTGTTCATTTTGCCCTAATTCATCAAGATAAATCCTGACAGCCTTTCTTACATCGTTACTTAATTTATGCTGCAAAAAACAGAAATCCAAATCAATAACCTCTCTGGATCTTGATTTATAAAACCCCACCTTCCACTTTCCCTCGGAATGTTGGGCGGGGTACTGTGCCTTGTTCCGGTAGTAGAGTATGTCCTCAGAACCAATAGCCTCCTTTACAAGCCTGGCATCAAGGCCAGCGATTCTGACTGCAGCCTCCTTCACAATATCCCTTTTCACTGTGAGCTGCTGATCATATGGGATAAATTGAAGGGAGCACCCTCCGCACCGGTTGAAATACCGGCATAATGGTGGTATTCTATCTCCTTTTGATTCAATAATCTCAAAGAGCCTGGCTGCTGCATAGCCCGGCTCTATTTTAGTTATAATTCCCGCTACCTTCTCTCCCAGGAGTACTCCGTCTATAAATATCTTTGAATCTCCCACCATGCCTATACCACAGCCATCCTGAGTCAAGCCAAGTATATCAAAGGTGTACAATTCTCCTATAGTTAACATATATGTTACCTTTCAAGCATTCTCGTCTTTATTTGCTCATGGGCACAAAGCCGCCCTCTTCTATTGCCTGTGTGCCTTCGTCACCTAAAATCCATTGAAGCATTTTGCTGGCTGAGCTGTCAGGAGCCTCTCCCTCTCTTGTTACAGCGTACAGAACTGCTGTAAATGGGTATTTCTTGCTTGTAATATTCTCTTTATTGCACTCAATTCCCTCAATGGACAAAAACTTAACACTTTCCCTCTTATGCATTTCGTTTGCAAAGTAATAAAAGGAATACCCTATTGAGTTTTTGGCATTCTTATAGTCCGCAACCGCATCAATAAGCCCTCCCATGCTGTCCGGTTTCTTTTCAGTTGGTGCCTCAGCAAAACTTATCCCTTTCATTACCTTGTTTTCCATAAAGGTCTGGCTGCCTGAGTTTTTTTCCCTCTGGTAAGCCAGCATCTCATTATCCGCTCCTCCGACCTGCTTCCAGTTAGTAACCTTTCCAGAGTAAATATCCTGGATCTGCTTTATCGTCAGGTCATTCACAGGGTTATCCTTATGTACCAGAAATATAAATGCATCCCTTCCAATCGGAGTCAGCTTCATCTTTACATTGTTTTGCTCCGCCAGTTTCAACTCTTCGTCTGAGGGACCAGCAACAAATATAATATCTGCTTTTTTCTCTATGAGATTCACATATGCGTCATGTGTTGTACTGAAGCTCACCTTGTTGGCCTTCCTTTTGCTGGCTCCCGCCAGTTCTTTAATAAGGACCTTGCCAAAAGGAATGGCAGCAGTAGCTCCATCAACCCTAGGATAGGTATAGGCGGTAAACATTGTTGCCTTTGGAATCAATACGGTTGCAAAAATACACAAAACCAAAATAAAGGGAATACCTACTGCAACCAGTTTTATCTTATTTCTGGTGACATATCTTGTAAGATATTTATCTGCCCAAACGCCTATAAGGAATGCCATGCATGGAATTATAACTGCTGCCAGACTTAAATATACAAGGATTCCAGGATTGGACACATAATCCTCAAGCCCACTAATAATAGTCATTCCCCACATTGCATATAAATAGTATAGAATCCATTGTAAATCATTTATATTCCTACTTGAGCTTGAGTAGCCGGTATACCACAACAAAATGCCCACAATAACTATAGGCAATATTATTATTATCTGTCTCACCAAACTCCTGCTGATTCTCTTTGCCATAATAAAACCAAAGAAACCCAGCGGCGAAAATATAATAAAGCAATATAAGATAGCTAGCAGTAACAAACCTGCATCACTCAGACTATCAATAAGCCCTTCAAGGTTACTATTTATCATTTCTACCAAGTATGTAGTACTAATAACAGCAAAGAACAAACATTCAAAAACAAAGTATGCCAGTGCAAATATAAAGCAAAGTGATATTGTAGACATGACTTTGCTCTGTCTATACCCATCCAAATTGCCCATATTATCTACCGAACTGACTATTTCAGAATCTTTTTCGTTATAAATATCGCTCATTTTTTCACCCCAATAAAATTTAGTTAATGAACTTTTTTACATTTCACACACTATTATACCAGATTATTTGTTTATACAAGAAGAAGACAATCACATTTCCAAACAACATTAATATACTACTAATGATAAATACTTTGGGAGATAATTGTCATGGTTATATCCGAAGAAAAACAACACTTTCTTTTACTAGGGATAGCCTCACTTATTTTTATAGTTTTTGTTGCAGGATTAGGAGAATCTCCCAATACACCTGAAGATACAACTTCAACCGTTTTTTTGGCATAAGAAATAAGGGGGGCATTCCTGTGTTTGCACCGGAAAATTTGAACAGGATTCTAAAGGATGTCATGAGAAGCTTTAGTAGTGATGCCCCTGGTAATAATTCAGACAAGAATAAAAAAAACTGCCAGAGCAACGGGAATAAAATTAACATAACACCCTCACAGGCACTGGTCATAGCAGGAATTATAGGTGGTGTTTTGGATGTTGATTCACTCCTTATAGGCAAGGATCAAAGAATAGAAATCTTATTGTCCGGTTCGTTAAAGCAAAAGACAGAGTTGGAAAAGATGCTCGATGAAATTGGCTCCATGCCTTTTGATGAAGTTGTAAAAGCAATGCTTGGAAGATTGTGAGTTTATTCACATAATAGTCTTTATTTGCTATAATAAAAAAGTAAAAAAATTACTTAACACTTAAGAATTAAACCTACGAAGCCGATATTTTATTAAAGCAACGGTCATTATGCTCTGCCAATGCCTGTCTAACTAACATTTTGATTAGAAAGGGTATAAAATGCTACCAAGATTAAATATAGGTGTGATTACTCATCGTACGGAAGCATCTTATTTCGGAACTTTACTAAAGAGCATCCATGAATCTTTAAAAAAAGCAAATGCCAATATGTATGTAATTAATACTTTTATGATGTACAAGTTCAACTCCGATTTGAAAAGACAATCTATCTTTTACCCCCTGGCTTCTAAAAATATGGATGGGTGGATAGTTCTTTCGCAAGGAGCTGATGATGAGTATCTCAATACAATTTTGAATTCTGACAAACCTGTAGTTCTTATTAACTTTGACCCTAAAAAATATAGCTGCAATATAATTCAGGATGACAGCCATTATGGTGGAGAAACCATAACTCAACACCTTATTGATCATGGACATACAAGAATAGCCTTTATCGGCTGGTTTGAACTGCTTGATATGGTGGAAAGGTTTGATGGGTACAAGCTTGCTTTAAAGAAAAATGGGATACCCTTTGATGATAAACTTGTATTTGATACCGATAAAGATGCATTGATAGAATCCGGAAAGATAACGGCTGCCAAGCTATTACAGAGCGGCACATCTTTCTCTGCTGTTTTTTGTGCCAATGACTTTATAGCAATTGGAACAATGAATACTTTTAAGGAAGCAGGTCTCCGAATTCCCGAAGACGTTGCGGTCATAGGGTATGATGACATATTATATGCCAAAAGTCATATCCCTAGCTTATCCAGCTTTCATCAAAATATAAAAAAACTTGGCACGACAGGAGCAGATACTTTAATTGGCATATTGAAGGGTAAGGCCTCAACAAACAAAACAGTTTTCATAAGATCCGATATCATTTTGAGAGAGTCTTGCGGCTGCAATAAAACCGTTGAAGAAGTTCCTACCATAGAAAATTTAAAAACGAAGGATACAATAATAAAGTGCGTTGAAGATATGCTGTCCAGAAACTATAATCTCGGCACCGAGCTTTTTTCAATGGATCTTGGAGGAATAAAAAAGCTTTTGCCCCAAGTGGTGGGGGATTACTCATGGCTTTGCTTCGGACAATTTGACGAAGACTATGCAAACAACGGCTTACTCAGTATTGAGCATCTATCCAATTCCAAAAAGGAAGATGTTACCCCTCCAAACTTATCATGTCCTATTGAGCGGTTTCCAAACCCTGATATAATACCCGACCTGGATAATATCGGTCCCGACGACATAGTATGGATACTTCCCTTATCGACAATGGCAAGGAATTGGGGTGCTATAGTATATATCAGCCCATTTAACAATGCAAGTACACTGTTTGCCTATGACATCTCCAGCACAATATTCAATCTCTTCGGTATTGCTTTGGACCGAGAGATGGCAAGCATTGAGTCCAGTGACAATCTATTAACCCTCCAAAAGACACTGGATACCCTTCGTGAGACTCAGGAACAACTGGTTCAAACAGAAAAGATGGCGTCACTTGTAGGCGTTGTGTCAGGAGTTGCACATGAAATTAATACTCCACTAGGCGTAAGCTTAACAGCTGCTTCATTTCTTGAACAGAATTCCAATAAAATCATGGAACAGTTTCAATCACAAAAGTTAAGCCGTAAAGACCTCCAGGTATACCTGGAAGCTTGTATTGAAACCAGTAAAATTCTTATGTCAAATCTGCAAAGGTCATCCGGCCTTGTCAGCAGATTTAAAGAGATTGCTGTAAACCGTTCTAATGAGGATAAAGTTAAAATTAACCTTGAGAGCTTCGTCGGTAATATATGGGCATTACTGCCTCCAACATTATCCAGGAAAAATGTAAGCATCAGTATAGAATGTCCCCACAATCTCTCTGTATCGACTTACCCCAATAGATTAATCAAAATCATAACCAGCCTCCTTGAGAACTCCATAATTCATGCTTTTCCCGATGGAAGAAAAGGGAATATATGCATGGAATTCACCTCCCAAAACAATATTTTGTCTATAACTTACTCTGATAATGGATCTGGGATTGAAAAAAGCTACCTGACAAAAATATTCGATCCGTTTTTCACTACAAAGAGAGGACATGGCAGCATCGGCTTGGGACTTAATATAGTCTACAACATAATCACCCAGGAATTTGGAGGAAGTATTAGCTGCGAAAGCCAGCCAGGCAGCGGAACGGTGTTTAATATAACAATCCCACTTGACAAATAAAAAAATTAAACAAACACAAAAAACCCGGCTGCAAAAAGCCAGGTTTTTTAATTGTTTAATCATGCCTTAATTGAATATTGCGTTGGTCAGCCTATCAAAGAGCTTTTGTCCGTTTCCTGTACCGGTGCAGTTTGTCATAATTATTGCAGCAGGGTTACCGTTACCGGTAAAGCCATGCTTATAGTTGTTATTTGCAACACAGTTTTTAAGAACATGAGGAACCGAAGCAGTGTCGTCACCAAGCTTATAACCGTTTCCATCTCCGCCGGTTACAGTTCCGTTAGTTTCTTTTCCGTTTCCTGATGCTTCACAGTTTTCCATGGTAACAACTCCAATAGCCCCAGTATCAGATTTTGTGTATAAGTCCCACCCGTCATCGCAGTTGTACAATGCTTTACAGTTTCTAAATACATTTCCGTTA
The DNA here is from genome assembly GCF_036567765.1 of Pseudobacteroides sp. Classification (NCBI taxonomy): domain Bacteria; kingdom Bacillati; phylum Bacillota; class Clostridia; order Eubacteriales; family Oscillospiraceae; genus Pseudobacteroides; species Pseudobacteroides sp. The sequence continues at coordinate 83,671 of NZ_DATCTU010000060.1, read as the reverse complement.
CCGCTTGTAAGCTTTGCAGCAAACCCATCGGCATTTTCCAGTGTGGAATCCTTATTCTCCGTTGAAACACAGTCCAATATAAGGTTGTTACTTGGCCACTTGTCTATTGTGTTATAATTTGAGTTGTATCTTGATAGCTGAAGTCCTGTATCATGGTTCAGCCTGAATAAACATCCCTCAATAATATTGTTGTTCCCTGCAAGGAGCATTCCATTATCCCCTGCATTCTGAATAGTTATGCCCTTAATATGCCAGTAGTTTGCAGCAAGCACAATCCCTCTGTTCGAAGAATTTTCGCTCATAGCCGAAAAGTTGAGCACCGGCTTATCACTTCCATATGCCAAAATCTTCTTCATGTTTCCTGCACTTCCGTTATTACCCTCTGCTATAACTATTGTGGTAGACAAATTGTAAGTACCGCTTTTTAAGAAGATCGTCTTGCCCGGCTGAATGCTTGCTATTGCTTGAGCAAGGGTTACAGAACCGTTTGGCTCAACAATTATATCTCCGCTGGCAGGCGTTGCAGATGTGATACCGATCGGCGTTGGTGTCGGGCTTGCTGTAGATGCCTTTGTGGCAGTGGGTGCTTTAGTTGCTGTAGGTATTGGCGTTGCAGAAGCAGTTGGGTCTGCGGTTGTAACTATGGTAACATTTTGAGGGTAATCATTTATTGTTTTGCCGAAATATGCAGCTATAATAATTATATCTGACATGTTTACAGCTCCGTCCAAGTTCAAATCAAATGCTTCATTATAGGAAGAACTATCCTTAGAAGCATTAAATCCCTTTGCAATTTGGATTATATCGGTCATGTTTATAGTGTTATCCATATTTATATCACCTGCCCCAATCAATACAGGTGAGGTCTGTGAACCTATCTGAATGCTTCCTGAGACATTGACATTTCTGATTTCCCTGGTCAAATATGATGCTTTGCTGACTTTCACCGTATAGGTTGAGCCTTGGGGAACGTTTGCCAATGTAAAATAACCGTTGGAATCGGTAGTGGCACTGCCAACCCCCTGTATTTCTACCTTGAACCCGCTTCTTAGATCATCAGAGTTTACATTCATATCAGGCTTAATATAGCCCGATACTGCGAATGCCTTACTGTTGGTCGAAGTTGGCGATACTTTTGCAGTTGGTGTAGCGGTCGGCTTAAGTGTAGCTGTTGATGTAGCAGTTCCTTCTATTTTGCCTATACCTGCATACTGCAGTACCATTGCCTTAACACTGCTTGCAGTATCTAATACCCTTGAGTAATCATATGGCGGAGTAAAGCTGCATGTGGATGTGGTTGGCTGATTTCCCTTACAGTTTATAAACTGATTGTCCTTAACATCCCACATACCCACTTCATCACTAAAATATGTACCTATTGGTCCCTCAGCACATCCTGTGGTGCCGTCAACCGAACCGGAACCCACGTTTTCAAAAACATTACCCTCAACACGCAGTTTGGCACCTACTCTGGAATTGATTGCCGAACTGCTTATATCCAGATAATAGTTGTTGAATATATGTCCTGTGCCTCCCCTATAGCTAGGCAAACGGGATTTGCAGTTTTCATAGAAATTGTGGTGGAAAGTAATTTTCCTGTCATAGTTGTCACTGTCCGACGAGCCTACAAGGCTTGTCTTGAATGCATCATGGAAATAATTCCAGGATACTGTGATGTATTCACTGGTACTCTTTGCATCAAGAAGCCCATCATACCAGTCCACATCGCCCCCGGAAATATCTCCCTTTTCATCTATTTTACCATCTCCGTTACAGTCTCCGATCATATTGTAGATTTCACAATGGTCAACCCAAATATGATTGCTGCTTTCAATCCCTATCCCGTCAATGGGTGCCAAGGTGTGATGGATCTTTAGATTACGGACTATAATATTGCTGGATTTGTAGATATTCAATCCAATACCTTCCAACTCACCTCTTGCTCCAACACCTATAACAGAGATGTTTTTTACTTCTTTAATATCAATTTTTCCTGCACCGCTTATTTTCCCGTCTACCTTCATGATGAGCGGTGATGTATCATTTGCCTTCTTACGGGCATTTAAAAGGTCATTAGCTTGAGTAAGACTGGTTATTATAACTTCCTTTCCTCCAGTACCGCCTGTTGTTCCTCCATTCAATGTTGCAAAACCAATTAAATCAAAATTAACCTGTCCACTCACCTCAGCTGCAGAGGAGCCTGTACCAGTTAAAAATACTTGTGAACAAAACAATGATACCATTATACAGCCAATAAGTATTTTTCTTAATAAGCTTTTTTTATACATTAACTTACCCTCCCAATATAAACCCTTCGGTTTTTATATATTTTGGAATAAAACCTCCAGACATAAAAATTATTTGCCGCAAACCTCCTTTACACAAATATTCTCTATACTATAAAGTACGATAGCAATATTATATTTATTGTGACACATTGGGGTAAACGGACAATTTTTTATGATAGTGGGACAAAATCTTATATATGAATATTATATCTTGGTCATTATGTCTTCCAGGCTCCTTGATATTAGGTTTGCTATCATCTGATAACCTGCAGAATTGGGATGCAGCTTGTCAGCCGAAATAAAGCGGCTTGCATTTAACTTAAACAAATCGTAGGTGGATATGAATGCAGCCCTTGCGTCATCTGCAAAAACCAACTGGGTGCTGTAATTCCATCTGTGTATAAACTGTGCCTCATCACCATTATTCTCATCACCATAAGGATTGTACAATCCCACAAATATTAGAAATGCATCTTTGTTGGTACTTCGAACCTTTTTCGTGACTTCCTTTAATATAGAAATGTATGCATCCTGCTTTTGCCTGAATGCATTTTGCCTATCGATGCCGCTTAATCTCTGGATTTCTCTGAGGTCATTTCCTCCTATGGAAATCAGTATGACATCAGAGCTCAGCATTTCATTGTCCAAGCTCCCGTTTTTCAGTTGCTCCACTAATTCCCCGCTCTTAAGCCCATCAATACCCAGATTGTTTACAACTATGTCCTTTGCAGTATAATTTTTAAGGTTATCGGGCAAATATCCGCCAATGCCTCTGGCAGTTTCATCACCTGAACCCTTGGCTATAGAGTCTCCTAAGATAAGAATTTTTACATTCTTCTGATCATTTGATGCAGTCCCTCCTGTTCCTGGGGACTGCTGAGTTATGGGCTTACTAACCTCTTCAACGGGACCTGTGGAAACCTTTACAGCCATTACAAAGCCTACACAAATAGATGTAAGCGATATAACAAAAATAATTAAAATACTGTACCACAAGATCTTTTTTGCCATCTTAGTTCTCCTCTCATACCAAAATATCCCTTCTAGTAAAATATCCAAAGCTCACTGCGATAGATAAAACAATCCATGCTATTAAAACAGTTAACGAAAAGGTCATGTTCATTCCCTCAATAGGATGAAGTGATCCTGAAATATAGTCTGTAAGCCTCAGATTTGCGGTAAAGAAATAGCGGGGAAGCTTCCAGTCCTCCAAAAAAGTGCTTAGAAGAGCCCCTCCCATAAGTGTTGCCAACACTACACCGATAGATGCCGCGGTACTTCTGACCAGAGTTGATATCATGAAGGAAACAGACCCTACGACTACAGATACAATATAAGCCAATCCATATACCATCATCAAATACTGCCATTGAGGAACATTTACAACATCTGAAGTAACAAGCTTTCCAGCCACAACTTTAAACCCTGTTATTACAGGTGTGGCCCATCCCCCATATCCGAAAAAAAGGCCCGATATCCCAATTGATAATACAAGTGCAAAAAACAATACCACTGCCTCTAGCAGTAATATGGTAATATATTTACTCAACAAAACCTTCCATCGGGAAACACCCCTTACCAGAAGAAGTTTCACCGTTCCCCCTGACAGCTCACCTGACACTATATCGGCAGATAGTATTATCATTAACAGGGGTAAAAGAAGCATCGGTATTGACTGTTCAATAAACTTGGTACTAAAAACTATTGCAGAAATACCCAAAGGATTGATGTCCTTATCAAGATAAAACTGCATCTGTTCAGCCCGGACCCTCATTGTAGCCCTTCTTTCATCATCTAAATACGGGCTGTCCATTCTTCTTTTTATGTCAATAAGCTGCTGCTGCAAAACATTTCTCCAATCACTTGTGGCCTCCACACCTATCCTCTTTGAGAGGTTCTCCTTTGTTCTATCAAGTGAATGGTACTGTCCATATGCAAACGCAGTAATAATTATAACAAGAATGCCTAGAGTAATATAGAGCCTTTTCTTACCTATCATTTTATAAACTTCATTTCGTACAAGATTATACAATTTCATCACCCTCAGTTAGATTTAAAAACAACTCTTCCAGTGAATTTCCATGGGACTCACAATAGGATATTTTTAAGCCCTCACTGAAAAACACCTGATTAATATCTTCCACACGCACCGTTCCGGTTCCTGCCCGTACAGTGCTTTTCCTTGTCTGCTCGCCATTTATATTCCATCTTTCCATAAGTATTTGAAGTGCTCTTGATGGATTATTCAAGTGCCACTCTACAATCTCATCCCCCGCAATCTCGCTTACCTTAACAGACTTTACGACTCTGCCCTTACTTACAATAGCAACAGTATCACAAACAAGCTGCAGCTCAGACAGTATATGGCTTGATATAAAAACCGCCATTCCCTCCTCATATGCAAGTCTCCTTATGAGATGCCTGAACTCGGCGATTCCTGCCGGATCAAGACCGTTTGTAGGCTCGTCCAATATCAACAGCTTGGGCCGCCCCATGATGGCCTGTGCTATCCCAAGCCTTTGCCGCATACCCAGGGAATAGGTAGAGACCTTGTCATTTATTCGATTGGTAAGCCCAACCATTTCTACCACTTCATCAATTCTTTTCCTGGTAATACGCTTATCCATTGCTGCAAACTGCTGCAAATTCTCCATACCTGTAAGATATTTATACATGTCAGGGCTTTCTATTATACATCCTACGTTTGACATGGCCCTTTTATAATCATCCTTGAGAGAAAACCCGCAAATACTTATCTCTCCGCTGCTTGGCTTTATAAGGCCAACAATCATTCTAATGGTAGTGGTCTTGCCTGCTCCATTGGGACCTAAGAAACCAAATATTTCCGAGGAAAATACAGATAGATTGACATCTTTCACTATATCTTTACTGCCAAACCTCTTGGATACATTCGTAAGCTCCAGCACCTGTGTCACCATAGTCACCTGCCATCATAAAGTATTTTTTCCATAAATTATACCATATATCATCATTTAGACATATATATTTATTCCCATAAACTGCTGATATAAATCATATTAAGGGCTGATGCAAAGCTGACATTTTCAGTTGGCTATGCAGTAGCCCTTGTGGTTTATTCTACACCATCAATAACATACAAAGCTTTCAATATTTCTAAGGTCAACACCAAAGTATATCCAGCGGAATCCAGTCCATCTCCAGCCGGCAGCAGACCTTCTGCCTACGAATACAAGCCATGCCCAGAAGCTCTCACCTGTGTTGAGCCATATATAGACGTATCTAAAAGTACACCGCCTTATGGCACCAGGATCAATAGCAAAAACCCCAACTCCCGGAGCTTGCTGCTGTTGTGGTACAAATGAAGGCGGACGCCCTGTCGGGGGTCCTGATTGATGACCTTGCCCAGGCGGCTGACCAAACGGAGGAACGAACTGCTGTCCCTGTCCAAAGGGCGGTCTAAATGGCTGTCCAAATGGTTGACCAAATGGCGGAGCAAATTGTTGTCCAAAAGGCTGCCCGAATGGAGGCATTATCTGCTGATCATCCTCAGGCTGCCTTTCCAAACTGTTATAATATTCGTACATTTTGAATCTCCTTAAATATAGGTTTTCATAATATATTTTATGCTATATAAAGCAGTTGGTTACATAAGCAGTTGCCATATATATTATGAAAAGGTGGAATACACCCCAATTTCCCAGACTCATGTGTAACTTTACAAATAATACATAAATGCAATTAATAAATTATTTAGAAAAGGGAAAAGTATAATTATCTAGAAGTCCATAGCGAGAGTTATTATAGTTACCAAAGGAGAAGATGATATGAGCAAGGTTCTATACATTAAAGCAAATGCAAAACCAGAAGGATTATCAAGAACTTTTAAAATTTCCGATAAATTTATGGAAGTTTATAAGAAGAGCCACCCTAATGATGAAATTACAACCCTTGACCTTTATAAGGAAAACATCAAATTTTTGACAGAAAGTGATATTAACACGGTCTTTGGCCCTAAGACTGAGGAAAGTAGGAAGCATCCTATTTTAAAATATGCTTATCAATTCGCTGAATCAGATAAATATATTATCGCAGAACCACTATGGAATCTAAGTATTCCTGCTATACTTAAGGCATATATAGACTATATTACTGTTACTGGCATAACTTTTAAGTATACAGAAAAAGGTGCAGTTGGATTATTACAAGGGAAAAAAGCTGTGAATATAGTTTCTAGGGGAGGAGATTATAGTTCTGAACCTTTTAATATGTATGAGATGGGTGATAGATACCTAAGAACAATATTGGGCTTCTTTGGGATTACAGACTTTACTACAATATCTGCAGAAGACTTGGATATAGTAGGACAGGATGTTGAGGCTATTGTTGGTAACACAATCGCAAAAGCACAAGAATTTGCAAAAGATTTCTAAGAGGATAAAAGAGCAGGAATTGCTTTAGCCGTGCAATCCTGCTCTTGTAGCGTTATTTAGTTAGTAATTCTTTAATCATTACTTATATCCGTTTTCCCTGTCAATTGCTTCATCTCTGATTTCTTTTCTCATCCCATTAAGTGCATCTCTTCTTCTATCATTCTTCTCCATCAGCACTTCCTTCATTTTTTCATCGTCTGTATTATGAATCATTTCATCGGCAAGTTCCATATTGTGAATGGTCATATTTATATTTTTCTGAATTCTCTCTACATTGTCTCTTCTATCATCCGGTTTTGGCTTGTTTTTCATAATAAAATCACTCCCTTAAAAGTATTTAAAAAGTGTTTTCTTGATTATTATGTCCATTAAAATATTATTTATTTAGGCACGATCAAAAAAGAACGTTCCCACTTTAGATGCTTAAGTCTCTTTTGTTATAGAATATATAAGTTACTGCTGACATTACAGAAATCAATATAATGGAAATAATCACAAAAACAGGTTCAAATCCATTTCCAAGAAGCAAATTTTCTGCCTCAAAATATTTAAAGGGAGTAATGTATTTGAAGCTTTCAAGTCTGTCATTGACATCAATTATCCTAGCTAAAACAAATGTGATCATAAGCACTGCTGCAGCCAGATACGCTGATACTTTGGAATTTCTATTTATTGCTGCAATACCCGCACCAATTGACATAAAAAGAACCTGCGTAACAAACATACCCAACATCAGTTTTGTTATGTCCCCAGAAACCGCTTCACCGTTACTGTAAGAACGCATACTGGCAATAGAAGAAACAAGGGTGATAATATTAAGAATAACCACATTAAAAAATGCTGCAAGAAGCTTTGATGTTATGATGGTATACCTTGAGACAGGCTTTGTCATAAGAAACTCTGTTGTTTTGTCCCTCTCTTCCTTTGCTAAAATCCCAGCTCCAAGCATAACAGCATGTATAGCAGCCATAAGCTGCAGGTATAGGAAAAGCATGCCATAATATCCACTTGCCTTTGACATATCAAAGGAGCCAAATCCAAGTATTGCCTTAAGCGAACTTGGCATGCTGCCTAAAAGATCGTTAATTGATTGGCCGCTTGTTTGATAGCTTTTAAATTTAACCATCCCCATAAATACCATCATTACAACGGATAGGCACCATATTATCAGTGATTTCCTGTTGGCCTTAATTTCTCTAAAAAATATATTCATAAAACCATTCCTCCTCTAAAGCGGTACAAACGAAGTATAACTACACCGCGTGGATATCCTTTTTTGAATATATGATATAACTTGCAGCTACTGCTACTATTATAAAACTAGCTGCAGCAATCAAATATGAAGCCTCATAGCTGGAATTATTAATTATATAGCCTGTGTCAAAGTACTTAAAGGGTGTAATAAAGCGTGCTGCATCATCCTTATCTGTGGCGATGAACATACCTATAAAGAAAAACCCAAACACGGCACCGAGAGAAATGGGAAGGACCGATCTCAATCTCTGGAAAAAAACCGATATTATAATACCCAATACGAAGAAAATAATCTGCACAAAAAATAACGTAGCGTTTATCATAAAGAATACCAGTTCATTGTAATCTTGGGTCTTTACAACGTTTGCCATAATCACCGCTGCGATATAACATATAATATTGGTAGCCATAATCAGTATAAATGCCGCCATTAGCTTGGATGTCATAATCCTGGTTCTGGAAACCGGCTTGGTTAAAAGAAAGTCTGCAGTTCTTTCACGGGACTCCTTTGACAAAATTGAAGTGCCCAGATTCATAGCTTGGATTGCTCCAATCAACAATACTAATACAAATATGAAGGAGTAAAAGCCTAATATGGTTCCTATGCTGCTAATTGAGGCTCCAAATGCCTTACGCAAAGGTTCAGGATAATTCTCCAACAACTTCTGAAATGTGGATGCATCTTTTGATATCAAAGGGAACATTGACATATAGAAGACAATTAACGCTGTAATGCTTCCTGCCCATATACCGGTATTTTTTCTATTAGCCCTAAGCTCATGGAAAAACATATTCATCATCTAATCCTCCTTTGCATAATAATGCATGAAGATTTCTTCAAGGTCAGGATCATCAACCCAGACATTTGCTATGTCCATATCGGATATTTTTTTCATAATAGGATTGATGTTTCCTTTAAATATAAAGTTGGCTGTATTGCCTTTCACTTCAAGATTATTTACACCGATAATTTTGAAGTAGTCCTTATCTATATCGGATTTTGCCTCAACTTTTATTTTCTTGTAGGTACTCTCCTGTAAAATACTCATCTTCTCAAGCTTTATTATTTTTCCATCCTTGATAAAGGCTACAAGGTCACAAATCTTCTGCACCTCGCTTAGGATGTGTGATGAGAAAAATATAGTTGCACCCTTTTTGTTTTCAAGGGCCAATAGGTCAAAAAACCTCTGTTGCATAAGAGGGTCCAGACCACTGGTAGGCTCATCCAGTATAATGAGCTTTGGCTCATGGAGCAGCCCTTGGACTATTCCTACTTTTTTCTTATTGCCAAAGGATAGGTCATCTATCCTCTTTTTGAGATCCAAATGCATTATTTCTGCCAATTCATTAATTCTTTTGGTACAATCCTTATGATAGAAACTGGCGGAATATTTAAGAAGATCAATAACCCTCATCTTGTCATAATAAAACACCTCTGACGGTAGATATCCTATGTCTTTTCTTACTTCAGGGTTTTCTATGCAGCTTTTACCGAAAATAGTTGCAGTACCATTTGTAGGATGTATCAAACCAAGCAAAGTTCTTATTGTTGTGGATTTACCCGCCCCGTTGGGCCCGATAAACCCGAATACCTGGCCTTCCTCTACATTAATACTAACATCAATGATTCCTCTTGATTTACCATAATTTTTTGTAAGGTTTCTGATTTCTATAGCGTTCATGATTATACCCTCCTTCACTTATAGAAGCACTTTCTGAGCAATTCCATATACGAGTCTACTTCAGCGAGTATTTTATCAAATTGATCTTTAGTAGTAGAATATAGTGTGGTGGTATCATATCCAAGGTCCTTTATGAGGCCTTCCAATGACCACCTTATAACTTTTATGGATTTTATTGCATCAGCATCATCTTTAAATTTTGAAAAATCAAAGCTTTCAAAAAGCATTTTCATACCGCCTTTATAAAGCTCCTCATACCTATTGCCAATCTCATTTTTTATTTCATTTGATTTCTCATTGATGGCAGATACAAGAAAATCATACATTCCAGGGTATTTTTTTAACACGTCATATTTTAGTATGAATATTTGCCTCAAACTTTTGAAGATATCACTTTCATCCAAATGCATTTTACTGTAAAGCTCCTTGGACAAAACCTCAATAGAGTAGTCATACATAAAGAGGAACAGGCTCTTCTTGTTCTTAAAATAATGAAATAACAGGCCCTTTGATATCCCGGCACTCTTCACGATCTCATTTGTAGAAGCATCTTCATAACCTTTTTTTGCAAACTCCATAATGGCCGCATTAATTATCCTATCCCTCTTTTCCTGTTCGAGGATCAAAAACCTTGAGTACATGTATTTACCCACTTCCCTGTACACATTGACCACATCGGTCAATTATAGTATAACGCCTTTTGACCAATCTGGTCAATATGTATGACACAAAATTTTTTATTGGATATTGTTTCCTCATAGCAACCAAATCAAAAACTGAATCAATTTTTAAATAATTGTACATATTTAATATATATTAAAAGTGTTTAATTTATAAATATACTTTTAATACGGGAAAGGGATGAAACTATGAAAAATCATCAAAAAGGTGACAAGGTTTCTATTAATATTATAAAGCAACCAAATCATGTTGATGCTGTATCTGACAAGCCGATCGGAAGAGCATCGGAAGTTCCATCATGTATCTATAACCACATGAGACATGCTGAAGGCTCAAAAATGACAAACGATGATGGCTCTGAAATGATATGCAATAAGGAAGGCTCGTGGGAGCACACCAATAAAAAGTAAAAAATGTAATACAAAGCAGGTTGCCATTCCCGGCAACCTGCTTTGTGTTCAGCTACTTATATCTATACAGAAAGTGATAAATCTACTTGGGGACTTTGTTATTTATTGTCATCCACAATGATCTCAAACGCTCCTGATTGCTCCATAACTTGCTTAACTTCCTGTGCCTTCTTTTTTGCCACCTTAACAGATACAACTATTCCATCTTCCTCATCCAACTTTTGGACATTTTCCGCAAAAGCTTTAAGCTCACCCACATCATCCTGATCAGACATTACTACAGGTGTAGGATTTTCAGCATTTTCTCTCATATCTTCAAATTTTTCTTCATCGTAAGCACTAATTATCATGTCTCTTCTCTGAATACCGCTGTTTTTCAGGGTATCAACCAAACCTCCAACCTGGCTCGGTTCAAGAAATTTACCTATTATATGGATAAGAATCCCTCCTCGCAACTTAACCGATTGAGTTTTTAGGATCAAACACCTTTCATTTTATTTTACCCGAAAATTAATTTTGTAGACTGGAAAAACAAATGGAAATCCCACTATTTATTTATTGATTATCAATAAATATTTATTGACTTTTGATATAATCCATTATAACATGTAATTAAAATTGCTAGAACTTTGGAGGCTTTGTATGAAAATAAAATTTATCCTGCCCGCCTTGCAGGAAGCAAAAAGTCCATATTGGAGACCAATTAAGTATTCTCTCTTCCCGCCGTTAGGTCTTGCCACTTTAGCTTCCCTGTGCTCAAATGATGATGAAATAGAAATTGTAGACGAGCATGTGGAAGATATTAATTTTGACGATGAGCCTGATTTGGTTTGTATAGAAACGTACATTACCAATGCCTACAGGGCATACGAAATATCTGATATATACAGGCAAAAAGGCAGCTTTGTTGTATTAGGCGGGCTGCATGCAACATCACTGCCCCATGAAGCGAAGCAGCATGCGGATACTGTGATATCAGGAATGGGCGAAAATTCTTTTCCCCATTTCCTATCGGATTTCAGAAGCAGCAAAGTAAAAGAATTTTATAATTCCGCCCCGGTAAACCTGGATGACTTACCACTTCCGCGAAGGGATTTACTAAAGAGAGAGAAGTATCTTGTTCCAAATTCTATGGTTTTCTCTAGAGGCTGCCCCAATAAGTGCTCCTTTTGTTATGTAAGTTCATTTTATAAAGGCGGCAAATCCTTCTATGCATACAAAATCGAAAGGATATTACAGGAAATCGAAAGCTTAAAAGGAAAGCACCTGTACTTTCTTGATGATAATTTGTTTGCCGATAAAAGGCTATGCCGTGATTTATTCAGAGAAATGGGAGGTATGGGCAGATTATTTCAGGGTGCAATAACCGTTAATTCCATTCTTGAAGACGATTTGATAAACCAGGCTTATGAGGCAGGCATAAGGAGTGCATTTATTGGCTTTGAAAGCATAAACAAAAAAAATCTGGCCCTGGCTAATAAGCACTCCAATTTAAATCAGGATTATATATCTGCCATTAAAAAGCTTGATGAACTTGGCATTATGATTAACGGCAGCTTTATTTTCGGTCTTGACGACGATACCAACGATGTCTTTCACAATACAACCCAATGGGCCATAGAAAGCGGGATAACAACTGCAACCTTTCATATACTTACACCCTATCCGGGCACAAAACTCCATTCTCAAATGATCTCACAGAATAGAGTACTCAGCAGCAATTGGAATGATTACGATACCAGGCACCTTGTTTTCAAACACCCTAATTTGTCCAAGGAACAAATGGAAAGAGGTTACAACAACGCCTACAAGGAATTTTACAGGTGGACTAATATTATTTCGGGATCAAGGCAGCATGAAAAACTGAAAATGCAATTGAAGCATTTAACCTATGCAGGTGCCTGGAAAAAATTCGAGCCTGTATGGAATTATGTTGTTAAGCATCAGCTTTTCCAGCAGGCAAGAAAGGTTTTGGAATATACACTTGATTAGCTCATTCAACCTTCACCTCTCATAAATTCGAAACATATAATTATAAGATAACTCATATTGCCGTTTTATAGGAGGGAACCCATGCAACTCTTTTATACAGTTCAGTCCGGTGATACTCTCATTTCAATCTCCAGGCGGTGGGAGATACCTTTGAACTCACTAACAGCTTCTAATAACCTTACACCCCCGTATACAATATATCCCGGCCAGCAATTGTCCATGCCGCCAGGTATAAATACTTATTCTGTACAGCCCGGTGATTCAATATTCTCAATATCTCAGAAGTACAGAATTTCTGCTAATGCCATTATTAATGCCAACGGGATTAAACCTCCCTATATTATAACACCCAATCAAATTCTTACGATTCCTTCTGGAGTTCCGTATTATGTCGTTAAACCGGGTGATACCCTTTTCGGAATTGCAAGAAGATATAACGTTACATTTAAAGGACAGCCGCGGCCTGATTATATAATCCAGTCAAATCCAGGCATTACCCAAAATATCATACCTGGGATGCAATTGTACATTCCATATCCACCCCCTGGAGGTCCCGGTAAAATTGCTTACATAACTTCTTTTGACGATGTGTCTTCATTTTTCTTCGGGCTTTATAACCCTGATACCGGAAGAACAAATGTATTTACCAGTCAAACAATTGATAAGCCCTCATTTATAAATATATTTTGGTCACCTGATTCTACCAGGATTGCATACGCAGACAACAAAGGAATCATTTCTGTTTTCAACGTGGTTACAGAATCTATTCAAAAAATTGACCAAACATCAGACCCAATCCCGTCTATGGACTGGAACTCTTCAGGTAACAAGCTGGTTTATTCAACAGGAGAAGAAATCAGAATATATGATATAATCTCATTTAAATTTAGTTCCATTAAACGTTCCGGGTCATCATACCCCCAATTTATGCCTAATGGCAAGGAATTACTATATGTACGTGAAGATTCATCCGGGATTAGGCAGATTTTCACAAGTACTTTAGATGGAAGCAACGAAAAACAGATTACCAATATGGAATCTAATTCTATTAGCAATGTACGCCTATCCCCTGATGGCAGGCTCGTATTATACACATGGCCAGGTGCAAGCATATCGATGATTTATACGATTGAACTCACCTCGGGAAAGACCTATGATATACCTGGATGGCTTGAAGGGAAGAACTATAACCCTGTATGGTCTCCAGATTCAACCAGGATAGCCTATAGTGCTACTCACTACTCAAACGGTAAATATTATTCATTGATCCGAGTAACAGGCCCAAAAGGAGAAGGGGATTCTACCCTTGCTGTTTCCGATTGTTTCTCCACGCCTGTCACTTGGTCCCCTGACAGTAGAAAAATTGCATATTTATCGGGCTGTGGAGATTTTGACACTCCCTATAAACAGATGTGGAGCATTGACACAACAAAGCCTGCACCTCTAAATATGTTATACAACACCAATCTTTACACCCTTGAGTGGTCTCCTGCATGAAAGAGTGCTTTGACTATTGGCCAAGCTCCTGACCCGTCTACTTCATAACAGCTCAATAATATGCATATACACTTTAATAAGAACGTAAATATAATAAATACTATTCAACAAGAGAGGGATTGTCATGCTATTAAAGGGTAAAAAAATAGGCTATGCATTTACTGGAGCATACTGTGTTTTTGATCAGTCTTTTCCGCAATTAGAGCGACTGGTTAACGAGGGTGCGGATGTGATACCCATTGTGTCCAGCCAGGTTTCTGTTACCGACTCACGTTACGGAAAAGCAGCAGACTTTTTAGCCAGAATGAATAATATTACCGGAAATACCGTAATACAAACAATAGTTGAAGCAGAAATATATAATAAAAATCAAACACCAATGGATCTGCTGGTTATATCACCTTGTACAGGGTGCAGCTTATCAAAGCTGGCTGATGGTGCAACAGATACATCTGTTTTAATGATGGCAAAAGAGCTTTATAGAAATAATAAGCCTGTTGTAATTGGCGTCGCAACTAATGATGGACTGGGAATAAGTGCAAAAAGTATAGGTATATTACTCAGTACAAAAAATACATTTTTTATTCCGTTTGGCCAGGATAATCCGATAGATAAGCCCAATTCATTAGTAGCTAAATTTAAATTAACAGTACCTGCAGTGATTGAGGCTCTGAAGAATGCTCAGTTGCAGCCGGTCCTTGAAAAGTATTAACCAATATACATACTTGTCTTTGTTAATTGGAGTATGATAATAATCTTGACTAATTATTATCATACTCCAATTTTTGTCATTTGCTTCTCCATCCATCTACAACTCAAAATTAGCTATTCTTAACACCTCATTATTATTTATTATAAAGCGAAATACACAATTTACCGAAATATATGTCACAGTCTGTACGCGATTTAATGGAGGAATAATAATATGATCAATCTGCCTGGCTATGAGGTCAAAGAAAAGATTTTTAAAAGCATCAATTCAACGGTTTATAGGGGATTGTGCAAATCAGACAATAGTATGGTCATTATTAAGGTTATGAATAATGAATATCCTACATCTGAAGAGTTAGCCAGTTTCAGAAGAGAATATGAAATTATAAACAAAATAAGTGGAGACAGAGTAATTAAAGTTTATAATATAGATATCTATAATAATGGCTTGGCTATAATAATGGAAGACGTGAAGGGTAAATCGTTAGCCGACATATTAAAAGCAAATAAAATGAGTCTCACGGAAAAGCTCAGGCTTGCCATTAATATAACTGAAGCAATAATGCAAATCCATAAACACAATATAATCCATAAAGACATAACCCCCTCCAATATTATATTTAATATAGAGAACAATGATCTTAGGATTATTGATTTCGGTATCTCTACTGGGCTTTCGATGGAGAAACCCCAAAACTTGTCCACCTTGGAGGGCACCATACCATATATTTCCCCTGAACAGACGGGAAAAGTAAATAGAATAGTTGATTACAGATCAGATTTTTACTCTCTTGGTGTAATGCTTTATGAAATTTTTACAGGTCAATTGCCTTTTACAGGTGATGATTCTGAGGTAGTATACAGTCATATAGCAAAAATTCCAATGGAGCCTAAATTAGTTAATACCGAAGTTCCACCGGCTGTTTCAGACATTATTATGAAATTGATGGCTAAAAACGCTGAGGATAGGTATCAAAACATCCTGGGATTAAAGCATGATTTAATGTATTGTCTGGAGAACCTTAAGTACAGAGACAGAATTATAGAATTTCAAATTGGACAGAAAGACATTTCCGATAGATTCCAGATACCACAAAAACTATATGGAAGAGAATTTGAGCTTAAAACCCTTAAAAAATCCTTCGAAGGCTTGTACACCAACGAAATAAAATTACTGTTAATATCCGGCTATTCAGGCATTGGAAAAACCTCAGTTGTTATGGAAATGCACAAAGCTATTATAGATAAAGGCGGATACTTTATATCCGGCAAGTTCAGCCAATTAGAACGCAATAATCCATATAGTGCAATAATATCAGCATTTAAAGGCTTGATAAAGAATCTCGTTTCAGAGTATAAAAACATTGAGCTCTTGAAATATCGATTGACTGAAGCATTAGGTTCAAACGGTAAGATAATGGTTGATCTCATTCCTGAATTAAAGCAAATTATCGGAGAACAGCCTGACATACCCCTACTTAACCCTATAGAAGAAAAAAACAGATTTCAGATGATTTTCCGTGATTTTATAAAAGTCTTTGCCCAAAAAAATCATCCCCTTGTACTTTTTTTGGATGATCTTCAGTGGAGCGATTTCTCAACCATGGATTTTTTGAAATATATTCTTGCTTCACAAGAAGTTCACAACCTCCTTATCGTTGGAGCTTTCAGAGACAATGAGGTTGGGGAAGGACATCCTTTGGTTCAAATGTTAAATGAGGTAAAGAATGCTATAGGGGGCACTAATTTTCTGAATCATTTAGTTTTACAGCCCTTGGATGAAAATGCAGTAAACCAAATGGTATCTGATACATTAAACCGAAGCAATAGCGACACTTCACAGTTAAGCAGCTATATACATCGCAAAACCAAAGGTAATCCGTTCTTTGTCAGCCAACTGTTAATATCGCTGTATCAAAAAAGCATATTAAAGTTTAACGAAGATAAATTGCAGTGGAACTGGAATTTAGATGAAGCAGAGAAATTTCAAATAAGCAATAATGTGGTTGATTTTCTCATCGAAACATTAAATGAGCTTCCTAAAGATTCATTGGAAGTCATTAAGACAGCTTCCTGCCTTGGTAACTGTTTTGATCTTAAGACCCTCTACTTAATAAGCAACGAACTTGAAAATATCTCAGATGCTCTATGGATAGCGATCAAAAAAGACTTTATTGTTCCTGCAAACAATAAATATAAATTGCTCCATATGCCAAAGGAAGAATTTGTAAAATCTAATATAGAAATAAAATTTCGTTTCAGCCATGATAGAATCTGCCAATCTGCTTATTCTTTAATTTCTGAGAATGAAAGAGTCATGATACATCGGAAAATAGGAACTATCCTGTTTGATGCGTATAAGGATGAAAATAATATTGAGAGCAACATTTTCGAAATGATCAACCATATGAACATTGCCAAAGATTTGATTGAAAATCAGGATGAACGAATTGGACTGGCAAACCTCAATTATACAGCTGGTATCAAAGCAAAAGCCAATTCAGCATATGATATTGCAGCTAATTATTTTATTACCGGAAAAACTCTACTGTCATCAGAAGAATGGAAACAATACCCTGGAAAGCTCTTTGCCTTATCTTATGAGTTGACCGAGACAAGCTTTTTAGGCGGAAAAGTTGAAGAAGCATTTGAATTGTGCACCTATTTGCTTGATACAGCAACAAATATTATTGAGAAAGCCCGTGTATATGCCCTTAAGGCAAAAATCCTTGACCTTGGCGGAGAAAAAAGAGAAATAGTAATAGATGAAATAAGAAAGGCACTTAAGCTATTGGATTTTGACCTTCCTCAGGATATTAGTCAAATTGACCAAAAATTCGGCGAAAGTATAGGTAAAATAGCAGCATATTTAGGTAAATACCAGATAGAGGATTTGATTAACCTTCCCAAGATGACGGATGAAAATAAAATAATGATGATGAACCTGCTTTTCCAAGTACAGCCTGCCGCGTTCCAGAGCTATCCGCCCCTAAACTTTTTAATACAGCTGACGATGTTTGATATGGCTTTGACTTACGGGACCACCGAAGTATCAACAAAGAGTTATACAGAGTGCGGAATAATATTAGGTTCAATCCTGGGTAATTTCGAAATGGCTTATAAATTAAATCAGGTTGCCTTCGCCCTTTTGGAAAAATACAAGGCAAGGTCCTTAGAAGCAGGATGCTATTTTATATTTGCCGCATTTATTTCCCATTGGAGAGCTCATTATTCCGAAAGCCTTGACTACTATGATCTGTCGGTTAAAAGAGGATTGGAAACAGGTGATATTGAACATGCGTCTTATTCCTGTTCCCATAAGGTTCACCGTAATCTTTATGTAGGAACAAACCTGGATAATTGTAAATCTGAAGCCAATAATGCCATAAAGCTCCTTAAGGAGACCAAAGTATCACTGCTTGTCCCCTTGGTGGAAGTCTTTATCCATACTATAAATCAGCTTCAATCAGCATATGATTTTAAAAGCGAAGAATCATTACTAGCTGACCTTTATAACAGCAACAACCTGTTTATTTTATGTACATTCGGTCAGTGTAATTTAATGGTAAATTATATACTGGGAAACCTGGAAGCAGCCAAAAGGTGGAACTTCTTCACAGATCCGTATTTGCAGGGTGGAACGGGATTTTTTCCTATCCCTGACCACTGTATGTTCCAGTCTTTATTGCTTGCAAAAATGTATGATAAGGCTGATGAAAACGAGAAGGGTGAAATAATCGAAAGCATTACCAAAAACATGGAGAAATTAATGATATGGTCAGATAATTGTCCTTCAAACTTTTCTCATAAATACTATTTAGTATCTGCAGAATTGGCAAAAATCCAGAATGAACCGCAAGAGAAGATTACAGGCTTGTATAAAACAGCCCTCAACTCCATTGCTTCAGGTGAATTCACACATATGCGGGCTATAATAAACGAACTGATAGGAGAGTTCTGGATTGGCAGGGATGAAGAACTAATAGCTAAAGTGTATATAAAGGAAGCCTATTATTTCTATAAACTTTGGGGTGCAGCTTCTAAAGTAAAAATAATAGAAGACAAGTACAGACGCTTTTTCTCGGATAACAGGAACCTGGAAATTGAATCATCCGGGTCAAGAGGACAAGCTACTTCCTCTAAATTCACCGAAGTAATGTCCTTGGACCTTGGGTATATACTGAAAACTACACAGGCAATAGCAAGTGAAATAAAGATAGATAAACTTCTTAAAGTACTTATGCGTACTATTATTGAAAGTACAGGTGCACAATTGGGATGCCTGATTTTAAAGAAGGGCTCAAACGGCAGTCTGTATGTTGAGGCACAAAAAAATATGGGCTCAGAAGAGATTGATGTTCTAAAATCCATTCCTCTTGATATGTGCAATGATTTTTGCCCTCAGATAGTACAATATGTTGTCAGAACCAGAGAAAACGTTGTTATAGATGATGCAAAAAACAACCTCAATTTTCAAAACAATGAATATATTGGGATGAGAAACATCAAGTCGGTGCTCTGTATGCCTATCGTATTCAAGGATAACCTATCAGGTGTTGTTTATTTGGAAAATAACCTGATGGAAAATATCTTTACACTTAACAGGGTAGAGACCTTAAAAATTATTTTATCACAGATTGCAATTTCGATTGAAAATGCACAACTCTATGAAAGTCTTGAAGAAAAGGTCAGGGAGAGAACGTTCCAGTTGGAAACAGCAAATAACGAACTTAAAGATCTGTCACTTCATGACCCATTGACCAAGCTATACAATAGAAGATATCTATACGAATTTATATCTGATTTGTCCGACAATTTCATTAAGGCTAAAACAGCATTATTCTTTAACAGACAAAAGAGAGATCTTAGTGTAGAAAATAATGTTATAGGCGTGTTTTTAATTGATATTGACTTTTTCAAGAGTGTTAACGACGTATATGGACATTCCGCCGGAGATGCTGTTCTTGTTAAAATTGCAAAGGCTCTAAAAAGCATCCTTAGGGATGATGATTATATCATAAGATGGGGCGGAGAGGAATTCCTCATCATACTAAACAAATCAAAAGTCGAATATTTAAAGGTATTTTCCAAAAAGGTTTTGGATCTTATGAGAAATACACCTATAGAAATATCAGACAATAAAATAATATATAAAACATGCTCAATAGGATGCACTCATTTGCCGTTTGAACCTGGCTTACCGGATCTTTTAACCTTGGAGCAGAATATAAACATATGTGACTTTGCCATGTATAAGGCAAAAAAATCGGGAAGGAACAGAGCAATACATATTAGCCCTCAGCAATCCGGCAGTTATACCGGGGAGGAACTCAAAAGATATATTCTTGACCTAACAGATGGATCGGACATTGATGAAAGATATGTCAGTATCGAAGAGGTAACTTGATAGATTGGATTTAGTGAGCTTAAAGGTCTGGCACCGAAGGATTATCGGTAGCAGACCTTTATCTATCTGCTCTTCTAACCCCACGGGTGGTTATGATGTCCGCACCAGTACCAAGTATATCCTTATATATTGTTTGGTGAAAATCAACGGGTGCTTCTAATTCTACATCCTTAAGAATCCTGATAATCTCAAACATTTTTCCTTTAGGTACCGGCTTACTGCTGCGTACGCTTACAAGCGGCAGCAGACCTCTATTAACCTTGACTGTTGAAGTAAGATTTCTTATAGGGTTTAAGAGCTCACTTTGGGCATATTCTTCACCCTTTGGGCACAGGGCATTTTTTACAACAAGAGAATCGTTGTAAATAACTTCAAGCCTACAACCATTAGGGCAAATTATACAGGTCATTTCCTTATTAATCTTCATCTACAAACACCTCCAGTCCATGAGCACCCTCCAGCTCTGAAGCCTTTATGTTTACTACTACCATCTCGGAAGGGTTCATTCTTCTATACCTGATAGATTTTATTATTTTGCCGCAGCTTTTAAAGTATAGTTTCCGATCCGCCCAAGGTCTGTCTACCCTCATTGAGAATGTAACATCCTTCTCTCCTGAGACAGTATGAGGAATAACATATCTTATTCCCAGCCCGGCTTTAACTGCTATTTTGCCCTGCTGTCCGCATTTGCTCCTAAGATGGCAGATTACCGACCTTGCTGCTTTTTCAGCTTCATTGGATACATGGTCAACAAGATCATGGACCTGCAGCACATTTCCACACGCAAAGACTCCTTCAATACTGGTTTGCAGATTTTCATCCACTATCGCTCCCTGGGTGACTCCATCTAAATCTATACCAGCACCTAAAGACAACTCATTTTCAGGAATGAGACCTACAGAAAGAATCAGTGTATCACAGTCAAACTTTCTGGATGTGCCCTTTATTGCCTCACCCTTTTCATCAACCCTTGCGATTGTAACGCTTTTAAGTCGTTCTTTTCCTTCAATATTGATAACAGTGTGGCTTAACAAAAGAGGAATATCATAATCCTCAAGGCACTGGGTGATGTTTCTTGCAAGCCCATTTGAATATGGCATTTTTTCCACTACTGCAATGACCTTCACACCTTCTAGTGTAAGCCTTCTAGCCATAATAAGTCCGATGTCTCCAGAGCCTAAAATAACCACCCGCTTACCGATCATAATGTTTTTGAGATTAACAAGATTCTGAGCCACTCCGGCTGTGAAAATTCCGGCCGGCCTTGTGCCCGGGATGCCTAGAGCTCCTCTTGTCCTCTCCCTGCATCCCATGGCGAGAATTACAGCTTTTGCCTTATAGGTGGCAAGCCCTTCAGAATTAAGTACAGTTATTTCTTTATCACCGCTCATACTTATTACCATAGAGCTTGTCATAATTTCAATGCCCAATTTATTTGCTTCATCTATGTACCGCTGAGCATACTCAGGGCCTGTCAGAACCTCTTTAAACTTTATTACACCAAATCCGTCATGTATGCACTGGTTGAGAATCCCTCCTGCAAAGGGTTCCCGATCTATTACAATGATGTCTTTAATCCCGTTTCTTACAAGTTCCACCGCAGCGGCCAAGCCAGCCGGTCCGGCCCCAATGATAACCACATCTTTATTTATATACATTTTATACTCTAACCCCTTTATTTGACTCTCCCTGTAAACAGCTTGGACTCATTGCCTCTTAGCATTATCTCTTCCACAGGAACACCATATTCCCTCGTAAGTATCTCAACAATCCTGGTCAGGCAATATCCTCCCTGACACCTTCCCATCATGGCCCTTGCCCTATACTTAATACCAGCCAGCGTCTTCACACCCAGAGGATTTTCTATGGCATCCATAATTTCCTTTTTTGTAATATGCTCACATCTGCATACTATTTCTCCGTATTCAGGGCACTCCCTGACCAGCCTGTCTTTTTCCGCCGCATCTAACTGCCTGAACTCAACTATTCCTCTTCTTTCGCTTATAAATTCCGGTTTTGGTATAAGATCTTCCTTGCTGCCTATGATATCTCTTACCATCCCTGAAATGGGAATAGAAGACGTAAGACCGGGCGACTCAATACCAATCAATTGAATAAGCCCCGGTACAATAATTGATTCTTCAATGACAAAATCACCGAATCCACCAACTTTAGGCCCTACCAGCTTGGATCGGATGCCTGAATAATTCCTTATGGTATCTCTAATACTGATAGGTGGAAGCAGTTCCTTTGCCTCTTTAAAGAGCTGGTTCATTACATCCTTGGTAACACCATAATCGCATTTAGTTTTTATGTATTCGGCACTTGGTCCTATTAGTATATTACCTTCAATGGTTGGAGTAAGATGAACGCCAAGACCCCCGATTCCAGGCCTTGGCACAGGATATACAGGCATACTGAGATACTTGCTTGTCCTCTTGTCCAGGATATAATACTGGCCTCTGCAAGGATAGATTTTATAGCTTTTATCCCCTGCCAAAGAAGAAACTTTATCGGAGTACAGACCTGCCGCATTTATAACATACCTGCTATGGTAATACCGTCCCCCCGCTCTGATACGGAATCTGTTTTCCCTCTTGGTTATACCCCTGACCTCAGTATTAAAATAGAACTTTACACCGTTTGCACAAGCATTTTCAGCCAATGCCACAGTATATATAAATGGATTTGTTATCGCCGTGTTTGAGGACAGCATTGCCCCAATGCCTCCCACATGAGGCTCAAGTCTTTTGACTTCTTCACCGCTAATATATGAAAGCCCGGGAGTGCCGTTCTTTTTGCCTGCATCCATTAGCCTTTCTATGCCTTTTATATCACCCTCATCAAATGCAACCACAAGCTTTCCTGTTTTTTTATAGGGTATATCCAGTTCTCTGCATACTTTTTCAAATCCCAGGTTCCCTTCTACGCAAAGCTTGGCCATAAGGCTCCCTACCTTGTTGTTAAAGCCCGCATGAACAACAGCACTGTTTCTGCCGCTTGTTCCCGCTGCAACATCACTTTCCTTCTCCAGCACTGCGATCTGGAGCTTGTACTTCGAGAGCTCCCTGGCTATTGCACAGCCTACCGCTCCTGCCCCCACAATGACTATATCAAAATAGTTTTCCATGAAATCTTACCCATTTCCTATGTATTATTGAAATCTAATTTTTATAAGTTATCACTTTTAATATAAAAGATTATACCATGAAAGCAACTGTAATCGCAGCAATAATTAAGCATTCATTCTGTTTATAATATTACTGAGCTTTAATACCTTCTTTGATAAAATTTTTATTTAAGAACATGATGATACTTAAGATAACAATCAGTACTCCTGATATTATCATAAGCATCTCTATCCTGACCACATCAGCCAGCGGTCCAAAAACGAGCATACCCAATGGCATAATTCCCGATGAAACAATCTGTATAAGGCTGAATACTCTTCCCTGCATATCGATATCAACCTTCTCCTGCAATAAGACCATGCTCGGAGAATTAAACATCGGCATGGTTATGCCTGTAAGAACCATGATTCCCAGATAAACATAAAAGATTTTTACAAAACCGATAGCCACTGTTAAAACACCGAAGATACAGCAGCCGAAAACTAATGTAACAATACGGTTCTTAAAGCCTCCCCATGATGCAATAGCAATTCCTCCAACAATGGAACCTGCAAAAAAGGCCATTTCATTGGCGGTAAGCTGCCAATACTCATTTCCGAATACTCTGGTAACCATTAAAACATTAAGAAATGCAGCAGGCACAATCAAAAACATAAATATAGAATAGAATAAAAGCAAATTTTTAATAAACGTATTTCTAAAGGAATACCTGAGCCCTTCTTTGAGATCATGGAAGTAATCGGTATCAGGTTTATCCGATGCCCTTTTGTGAGCAGGAACTTTAAGTGCCAGTAATAGGGTTATTCCAACAGCCGCTGTAATAACATCTATAAACAAAATGGATTCAAAAGTGCTGGTAGAAAGAATAGCACCGCTGGCAGCAGGTGATACAAGAAACACTAATGATTGGATGGTACTGTTGATACCATTTATTCTCATTAATTTTTCTTCAGGAACTATTTGAGGAATAAATGCACTAACGGCAGGGGTTTGTATTCCTGTCCCCAAAGAACGGATTGCCGAAATTAAGAAAATAAGCACCATTCCTTTATAGCCCATAAAAAATACAACAGCTAAAATTAAGGTAGAAATTGCGATCATCCCGTCTGACAATACAATTAACATCCTTCGATTATATCTGTCGGCCCAAACTCCTGCGAACAGCGATATAAACAGCTGAGGTAAAAACGAGCATATTGTTGAGATGGTGACCATAATTCCTGAGTTGGTGGTTTTAGCTATGTACCATATTATAGCAAACTGCACTAATGAAGACCCGAACAAGGAGAAGGTCTGGCTGGATAAAAATATAGCTGTTCTCCTCTCCCAACCTATAAGTCGTTTATTTTCCATAACATTCTCTTCTTTCATGTTTCCTCCCGTAATATTGCAAAATTGAAGTTACTACTTAATAAAAGTATACCCAAAAGATTTTGTCAATACCAAATAAATATATTTACAACATTTTTTGAATATTCAAGAAGGAGTTTTCATGGTTTTATAGAATTATATTAATATTATGGTAACAACAATTTTCCAAATGTAATTCAACAACTTTTTAAAAAACATCTCTTGTCTATCTCTAATTGGTTTATTCATTCCTAAAACTAAAAATGGAGGTCTTATATTTATGAAACGTGCTTTTATAAGTCCCTTAAGAATAGCCTACTTACTGGTAGTTATAATTGCCCTTGCAACAGGTCTGCTGACATTTGCACAATCCAACTACAATATCCGACCGCTTATTTTTAATACCAGTGCCTGTCTTGCTATAGCTCTCTTGATTAAAAAAGCTACCGACATGACATTTAACCGAATAATAAGACAAATGAATGCACAATTGGAGAAAATAACCAACGGAGATTATTCCGAGCCCATAAACATTGGCGACTATGGTTATTTCTCCAAAATGGCATCTTTCTTCAACTCTGTACTAAGTGATACCAATCAGCTTATTAAAAGCTTTCACACTCTCTCCTCAAATATAGTGAAGTCAACAACCCAAGTCAATTCAACCGCTATAGATGCTTCGGAAGCTATTAAAGCCATTTCTCAAACAGCGGATGAAATAGCTGCCAGTTCCTCTGATCAGGCAGCAGAAGCCCAGCAAGGTGTGGGTGTTGTTGAAAAACTATCCCAACAAATCAACTTTGTGTTTGAAAGCTATTCCGAAGTGGCTACGGAAACAAATAAAATAAACAACTTAAATAATATTGGGCTTCAATCGGTAAATGTCCTAAGAGAAAAATCCAAGGAAAATTTTGATACATCGGAAAAAATATTTTTGGTTGTAGAAAAACTTACGGATACCACTAAGGACATCGGCTTGTTTGTTGAGTCTATCGAAAGCATTGCCGAGCAGACCAATCTGTTGGCCTTAAATGCTGCCATTGAAGCCGCAAGAGCCGGTGAAGCCGGAAAAGGATTTGCTGTAGTAGCAGAGGAAGTAAGGAAACTTGCAGACCAAAGCAGAAAATCCACCGAAGAAATAAACACACTTGTGCAAAGCATTCAGGAAGAAACACGGCATGCAATAATATCCATGGAAGCGATGAAAAAGGTCTCCCAGGAACAAAATCTCGCTGTAAATAAAACCGACAGTGCATTTAACGATATTGCCAATGCAATAAACTTGGTTGTCAATAAAATTCAGCAGGTCAATGAATCCATACAAAAAATGCAGAATGACAAAAATGATGTCATAAAAGCAATCGAACACATTTCGGAAGTATCTGTACAAACCGCATCATCAAGCAAAGACGTAACAACCTCCATTGAAAGTCAATTAAAATTCATAGATGAAATGAATTCCTCATCACACCATCTGGTTGCTCTGGTACAAGAGCTTGACAACAAGCTGGAAAAATATAAAGTATAAAAAGCTTTCGGGCCCTGTGCAGCATAACCGCTGTATAGGGCCTTTTTTTAATGTCTAGGAAATTATGGTGTATTCAACACCACAACTTCTCATGACAACACCAAGGTTGCAAAATCGCCAGCGATTTTGTATATAAAAAAATTTATGTAACCGATGTAATTTATTCATCATCTATTATATAATATCTTCTAGACAGTTTTATTAATAAAGAAGGAGTAAAAATATGCCTAAAAGAAATGATACCAGCAAAATACTAATTATTGGTTCCGGACCCATAATTATAGGACAAGCATGTGAGTTTGATTATTCCGGTACTCAAGCATGTAAAGCTCTCCGGAAACTCGGATACAAAATAGTACTGGTAAACTCTAATCCAGCAACTATCATGACTGACCCGGTCATGGCTGATGCAACTTATATTGAGCCGCTTAATGTAGAAAGATTAACTCAGATTATCGATACAGAACGTCCTGATGCATTGCTGCCGAATTTAGGAGGTCAATCCGCACTTAACCTGTGCCTTGAGCTGTCAAAAGCAGGAGTGCTTGAAAAATATGGTGTTAAAGTTATAGGAGTTCAGGTAGATGCAATAGAACGAGGCGAAGACAGGATTGCATTTAAAGAAACCATGAACAGACTCGGTATAGAAATGCCACGCAGCAAACCTGCCTTCAGTGTTGAAGAGGCTGAAAAAATTGCCCTTGAGCTTGGATTTCCGGTTGTAATTCGCCCAGCTTATACCATGGGGGGTACAGGCGGCGGACTGGTATACAATATTGAAGAGTTAAGGATTGTTGCTCAGCGTGGAATTGCTGCAAGCATTATCGGTCAAATTCTTGTTGAAGAATCGGTACTTGGATGGGAAGAACTTGAACTAGAAGTTGTTCGTGACTCCAAAAACCAAATGATTACTGTGTGCTTTATAGAAAACATTGATGCTATAGGTGTGCATACAGGAGACTCATTCTGCTCCGCACCTATGCTGACTATAAGTCCCGAACTCCAACAACGTCTTCAAAGACACGCCTACGATATAGTTGAAGCAATACAAGTAATCGGAGGCACCAACGTACAGTTTGCTCACGACCCCAAAACCGGTCGTGTAGTAGTTATAGAAATAAACCCTCGTACTTCACGTTCTTCCGCTCTGGCATCTAAAGCTACAGGTTTCCCAATTGCATTGATATCCTCAATGCTGGCTGCCGGTGTTACTTTAGACGAAATTCCCTACTGGCGTGACGGATCACTGGAAAAATATACACCTTCAGGTGATTATGTAGTTGTTAAGTTTGCACGTTGGGCCTTCGAAAAATTCAAAGGCTCCCAGGATAAACTTGGAACCCAGATGAGGGCTGTCGGGGAAGTTATGAGTATTGGTAAAAACTACAAGGAAGCCTTTCAAAAAGCAATTCGTTCCCTTGAAACCGGGCGGTATGGCTTAGGTTTTGCAAAGAACTTTAACAATTGTTCACTATCTGAGCTTATGGAAATGCTGAGAGAGCCATCCAGCGAGCGTCAATTCATTATGTATGAAGCATTGCGTAAGGGAGCAGATATTGATGAACTCAGCCGCTTGACCCACATCAAGCAGTGGTTCATTCAGCAAATGAAAGATCTTGTTTTATTAGAAGAAGAAATATTAAAGCACACCGGAAGCAAACTTCCTGACGATTTGCTTGTCCAGGCTAAAAAAGACGGTTTTGCCGACCGCTATTTATCAAAGCTTCTAAACATCCCTGAAGAAGAAATCAGAAAACAGCGTGTAGCTTTAGGCGTAGTGGAAGGATGGGAACCTGTTCCTGTTAGCGGCGTAGAAAATGCTGCATACTATTACTCAACTTACAATGCCAATGATAAGACAGAGTCCAGTAATAAAAAGAAAGTAATGATACTCGGTGGGGGTCCTAACCGTATCGGTCAAGGGATTGAGTTTGATTACTGTTGTGTACATGCAGCTTTCGCATTGCGTGATTTGGGCTTTGAGACGATAATTGTAAACTGTAATCCTGAGACAGTATCAACTGACTACGATACATCAGATAAGCTATATTTTGAGCCACTGACAGTTGAAGATGTACTAAGCATTTACAACAAAGAAAATCCCATAGGAATAATCATCCAATTCGGCGGCCAGACTCCGTTAAACATTGCGGGAGAACTTGAAAAAGCCGGAGTTAAAATTCTAGGAACCACACCTGATACAATAGACCTTGCCGAAGACCGTGACATGTTCCGTAAAATAATGGAAGAGCTTGATATTCCAATGCCTGAATCCGGCATGGCCAGCAACCTGGAAGAGGCACTTTCAATTGCAAACAGAATCGGATATCCTTTAATGGTTAGACCGTCATACGTACTTGGCGGCCGCGGCATGGAAGTGGTTTATGATGAAGAAATGCTTACCCAATATGTCAAAGCTGCTGTTGATATTACTCCTGAACGTCCTATACTGATAGACAGATTCCTGGCAAATGCTATTGAAGCAGAAGCAGATGCCATTGCTGACGGAACAGAAGCTTTTGTCCCTGCCGTTATGGAGCATATTGAATTGGCAGGTATCCACTCTGGAGACTCAGCATGTGTTATACCTCCTATCAATATTTCGCCCAAGCATTTGCAGACAATTTACGAATATACGGCAAAGATAGCAAGGAAGCTTAAAGTGGTAGGTCTGATGAACATGCAATATGCTATTGCAGATGACCGGGTTTATGTGTTAGAAGCCAATCCTCGTGCTTCAAGGACAGTTCCTCTGGTTTCAAAGGTATGTAATATATCAATGGCCCACATTGCAACAGAAGCTATTATGGCTGATATTACAGGCAAGAAATCAGCTATAAATGAGTTAAAATCCAAAAAGATTACACATTTTGGAGTAAAAGAGGCTGTATTCCCGTTTAGCATGTTCCATGAAGTTGATCCTCTCCTAGGGCCTGAAATGCGTTCTACAGGGGAAGTTTTAGGCATTGCAAACTCATTCGGCCTTGCTTTCTTCAAAGCACAGGAAGCTACACAAGCACCTCTGCCCACTTCAGGAACCGTCTTGTTCAGTGTAGCAGGAAAAGATAAATCCGCTATGCTCGAGGTTGCAAAGATATTTGTTGGCCTAGACTTTAAAATAGTAGCAACTGAAGGAACTCATAACTTTTTGACCCAAAACGGTATTAAGTCTGAATTAATTAAAAAGCTGCAAGAAGGTCGCCCAAATATAACGGATGCTATAACAAACAAAGAAATCCAGTTGATTGTAAATACACCAATCGGCAAACAAGGCCAGCATGACGATTCTTATATTCGTAAGACCGCTATAAAATATAAGATACCATATATTACTACACTTACAGCCGCACTTGCAAGTGCTAAAGGTATTAAATCTTACAAGGAAACCCATCTTAAAGAAGATAAGGTAAAATCCGTACAAGATTACCACAACGATATTATAGATTAAAAGTGTTAATAATCTTACATTTGGCGGAGCAAAAACAAAATTGCTTGCAATTTTGCAACCTTGAAGTTGTCGTGAGAAATTATGGTGTAGCATACAACATAATTTCCTAGACATTATCGAACGCTTCAACGAGATTTGCTACAGATAAATGTATTAGATTTATCACTTTTAATCTAGACTAAAAGTTACCGGCAGAAATTAATTTATTTCAAATAACATGGGAGAGTGTATTTATAATGGGAGGACTATTTGGTGTAGTTTCAAAAAGCAGTTGTGTTATGGATCTGTATTTCGGTACCGACTACCACTCACACTTAGGCACAAGCCGCGGGGGAATGGCAGTATGGAACGGAAACAGTATTGTAAGATCCATTCACAACATTCAAAATATACAGTTTAGGGCAAAGTTTGAAGAAGATTTGTCAGGTATGGAAGGAAATATGGGAATAGGCTGCATAAGCGATACTGAGCCGCAACCCTTGACTGTCTATTCCCACCTTGGGTATTATTCAATATCCACAGTTGGGCGTATAAACAACCTTCAGGATCTTGTAGACAAATCTCTGGCAAAACAGAATACTCATTTCCTGGAGTTGAGCAGAGGAGTAATCAACCCTACCGAAGTTGTATCCAATTTAATAGATGAAGGCGAGTCCTTTAAGGAAGGTATCTTAAATGCACAACAAGCCATAGACGGCTCATGCACCATGCTGATACTGACCTCTGAAGGAATTTATGCTGCAAGGGACCGTTTTGGAAAAACACCTCTTGTTGTAGGAGAAAAAGAAGGTGCATACTGTGTATCATTTGAGTCTTGTGCTTTCGCAAATATGGGATATCAAACGAAATATGAGCTTGGCCCTGGGGAAATAATTCTTTTGACACCGGACGGCATACAGAAAATTTCACCCCCTGGCGATAAAATGAAAATTTGTGCTTTCCTTTGGGTCTATTATGGTTATCCATCTTCATCCTATGAAGGAATGAATGTCGAGGTAATGCGCTATCGTAATGGTGCTGCATTAGCACGTAATGACAATGTAGAAATAGATTTGGTGGCCGGAATACCTGATTCTGGTATTGCACATGCCATAGGTTATTCCAATGAGTCCAGGGTTCCCTTTGGAAGGCCTTTTATCAAGTATACCCCAACCTGGTCCAGAAGCTTTATGCCTCAAGATCAGAGTATAAGAAACCTTGTGGCGAAGATGAAACTTATACCCATCACTGATCTGGTTGTAGGTAAGCGGCTTCTGTTTTGCGACGACTCGATTGTTCGCGGTACCCAAATGAGGGAGACGGCTGAATTGCTCTACAGTTGTAATGTCAAGGAGGTCCATGTTCGACCGGCCTGTCCGCCGCTGGTTTATGGCTGCAAATACCTGAACTTTTCAAGATCAAACTCAGAAATGGACCTGGTAGCTAGACAAGCCATACAGGAATTGGAAGGTGGCGAGCCTGATTCATTGGATCAATACTGTGATCCGAGAACAGATAAATACAATTGCATGATTGATTGCATAAAAAAGCGTTTGAACTTCACAACGTTAAAATATCAATCCCTGTACGATATGCTTGATGCAATCGGATTACCATGGGATAACGTATGCACATACTGCTGGAACGGCAAAGAATAAATTCGTTGAAAGTTGCGTTGTAGAATACATTATAATTTCTTAACATAGAAAAAATGCACATCCTAAAGGGTGTGTATTTTTTCTATGTTAAGAAATTATGGTTCATGTTGCAAAATTGCAAGTCATTTTGTTCTTTACTAATAAAAGTAAATTTGGTATCTATGGATACGAATTTTTTTAATTATTTATAGTATAATTATTAAAATGTTTAATTTACTCGATATAAATTTATGTAATATAAAATGAAAAGGGCTGATAAACTTTGGAAAAAGAAACTGTTATCAAGCTTTCCGAGGCCGCAAAAAACAAGGCAAACTTTCTCAAACAAACACCTTTAAGGTATTTTATATACTCGATGATGGCCGGTATATATGTGGGGCTGGGTATCATACTGATTTTCTCCGTAGGAGCACCTTTGAAGGAAGCTAATATACCCTTCCTTAAAGCATTGATGGGTGTGTCATTTTCCCTTGCATTGACTCTGGTTATTTTTGCCGGTGCCGAACTTTTTACCGGAAACAACATGGTAATGGTAATCGGCAACCTTGAAAAGAAGGTAAGCTGGCTTGATACTGCAAAGGTTTGGGTTCTAAGCTATCTGGGAAATCTTGCAGGCTCACTGATGCTGGCAGGAATTATGGCCGGAACCGGACTTATTGCAAAGGAGCCTCTAAACTCATTTATTGTCGGCACATCTGCAATGAAGATGACGGCCCCCTTTAGTGAATTGTTTTTCAGGGGCCTACTCTGTAATCTTCTTGTGTGTCTTGCCATATGGATGTGTGCTAGAGCAAAGGAGGAGACAGCCAAGCTTATGCTGATATTCTGGTGTCTTTTTGGATTTATAGGTTCAGGCTTCGAACACAGCGTCGCAAACATGACTCTTCTAGGTATGGGAATTTTTGCTCCCCATACCGATCCAAGCGTGAACTGGATTGGTTTTATAAATAACCTGGTACCCGTTACCCTGGGCAACATTGCAGGCGGTTCCTTCTTTATGGGTTTTGTGTACTGGTTTATATCTTCAAAAAAAGTTATAAAGGAGTCCTGATATGTCTATTGAACTGACTTGTTCTCAATTTGATGAAGTACTTAAAGAGCTCAATAAAGAATACACCATCTTTGCTCCTGTCAAGCATGAAGGCATAGGAACTTACTCTGGTACTGATATAGTCAGGTATTCGGAAATCAAAGATGTGTATTCCATAATTCATGATGAAAAGTCCGATTTTTCTCCCAAGGAAATATACTTTCCCATCACACAAACTTTGTTTTATTTCTTTAACGATGAGGAGGTAGTTCCGCAGATTGATGATAAAAAATATATTATTCTGATGCGACCTTGCGATATAAACTCATTGTCCATATTGGAATCGGTGTTTATAAAAAATGGCGGCAACAATGGGGACTACTACTATAAGAGGCTGCGAGACAAGATTAAAATATTCATGCTTGAATGTAGAGAGGGGTTTGACTCATGCTTCTGCGTATCTATGGGCATGAATGAAACAAATAATTATGACATTGCTCTTCGCTTTAATGATAATAAAGTTTCATGCCACTTTAATAATTCGGAATTTGATAAATACTTCCAGGACAAAGGTAAAAAAACTGACTTCTCCCCTGAGTTTGTTAAGTCAAATCAGGTAAAGGTAGCAGTACCTGATATAAACAAGATCACAATGGATATGTTCCAAGATGATATCTGGTCCGAATACACCAAAAGATGTATAGCCTGCGGAAGATGCAATTTTGTATGTCCGACCTGTACCTGCTGGTCAATGCAGGATATAAAGTATGACGGCCAGCCAAACGCAGGAGAAAGAAGACGCGTTTGGGCAAGCTGCCATGTTGACGGCTATACCGATATGGCAGGAGGACATTCATTCAGAAGGAGCAACGGAGAAAGGATGCGCTTTAAGGTTTTTCACAAAGTATATGATTTTAAAAAGCGTTTTGGGTACAACATGTGTACTGGATGCGGCAGATGTGACGAAGTTTGCCCCGAGTATATATCCTACTCCAATTCTGTTAACAAATTGGCTAAACTGGCAGAAGGAGCAAATACCGATGGAAAATAGTTTTTTATCAAAGAAATATAAAATTGTGCAAGTCACCCCCGAAACAGAAATTGACTATACTTATAGGGTCGAATATGATAAGCCTGTCGTTCATGGGCAGTTTCTTCAAGTGTCCATACCTACGGTCGGAGAATGCCCCATATCCATTTCTGATTTTGGAACAGGTTTTATAGATCTGACTATCCGTCACATAGGTAAGGTAACAAATGAAATAAAAAAGCTAAAGGCCGGAGACTATATCCATCTACGCGGTCCTTACGGCAACGGCTTTTCCCTTGACTCATACAGGAATAAACAGCTGATAGTGTCTGCAGGCGGTACCGGACTTGCACCTGTCAAAAGCATTATTAAGCATTTTTTAAACAATCCGGACGAAGTAAATGGACTTGATGTATTGATAGGATTTAAAACTCCAAAAGACATCCTTTTTAAAGGCGAAGTGGATCAATGGACAAAATCTCAGGATATGAACGTTATTCTGACTGTGGATCGCAATGATTCCGCTTGGGCATGTAATACAGGTTTTATAACTGATTTTGTTTCTCATGTAAAGGTAAAGGATTTTGACAATGTAGAAGTTATTATTGTGGGTCCCCCAATTATGATGAGTTGCACTGCCAGGGAGTTTATCAAACTTGGGATCAAAGAGGAAAACATCTGGGTTTCCTTCGAACGAAACATGAGCTGCGGAGTTGGTAAATGCGGTCACTGCAAAATAGATGAAACCTATATATGCCTTGAGGGGCCTGTTTTCAGGTATACCAAGGCAAAGACTCTTATTGATTGAAAAGGTTGGTGTAGAGATGTCAATAAATACAAAAAAAGTTAAGAAGAATGCATGGAGAATTACTAAAAAAAGAGGGAAAACAGCATTAAGAATAAGGGTTCCAGGCGGCCACCTTAACGTAAAGCACTTTGATCTTTTAAAGGAAATTGCCAACAGATACGGAAACGGAACCGTTCACATAACAAGCAGGCAAGGTTTTGAAATACCTCAAATTGACTTTGAAAACATGCAGGAGATAAATAATATTATTGCTCCATATATAACCGAAATAGAGGTTTTACACGGTGTTGAAATCGATACTCCCTTAGAAGGTTATCCTGCTGCAGGTACAAGGAACATATCCGCTTGTATAGGTAACAGGGTATGTCCGTTTGCAAACTATGACACAACTGCTTTTGCCTATGAGATCGAAAAAACAGCCTTCCCCAATGACTACCATGTAAAAATCGCATTGACAGGCTGTCCAAACGACTGTATTAAGGCTCATTTACAGGATATTGGAATAATCGGTCAGGTTGACAGGCAATATGACGAATACAGATGCATCTCCTGCAATGCCTGTGTTAAGAATTGCAAACGCAGAGTTACTGGAGCACTATCCATGGTAAACTATAAGATTAAGCTTGACAAAACCAGATGCATAGGCTGCGGTGAATGTATCATGAAATGCCCCACTAATGCCTGGCACCGAAACCCCCAGAACTTTTTCCGTGTGGTTGTCATGGGCAGGACCGGTAAGAAAAACCCCCGTCTTGCAGCTACTTTTCTTGAGTGGGTTGACAAGGAGACAATTATTAAGGTTATCAAAAACTTATATATCTACATCGATAAATTCATTGACAAGGATAGTCCAGATGGCAAGGAGCATGTGGGATATATCGTGGACAGAACCGGATATCAGGTGTTCAAGGAGTATGTTCTTAAAGACATCACTCTTCCTCCTCAGGCAAAGGTAGCTGACAAACTGGAGTTTTCAGGCTATTATTATGAAAAGAACAATTTAATGAGTTAATTAAGGCATGAATGAAAAATAACTAAGCAAAATTAATTAAGAAAAACAAGCTGTCTGCATATAATGACTACAGCTTGTTTTTCTTATTCATGACTTTTCGTTGTGCTATCAATGATTGTTGTTATCCAAAATTTCCTGAAAAAATGATATTTCCAGTCTTTTTACAAACTCATTAAATGACTCTGCACCATCTCGTTTCTCCAAATAGACTGAAACAAACATGTAAATTAGCGACAGCAAATTATCTTCCTTAACACGTCCTTTTAGTTTCTGAGCGAATTGTGCCCCAGGTCCAAGCTTTCCGCCAATAAAGACATCATACGCCTCTTCCATCTTATCCTCTGATTTTACCATGGCAGCCTGCAGGCCAATATCAGCTATATGAAGGTGTCCGCAAGAATTAGGACAGCCTGTTATGTTTATACGTATAGGTGTATCAGGCTTCAGTTTGCTGTCAAGATAGCTTGCAAGCCTTTCCCCGATTTTTTGTGTGTCTGCCAGGGCAAGATTACAGTACTTTGAACCGGTACACGCCACTAAATGACTTAAAAATGTTTTGGGATTTGGGCTCAAATCCTTAAAAATTGGCAGGCTTAATACCTCATCAATATCAGAATTCTTAATCCCTGTTATAATAATATTCTGGCTTGAAGTGGTTCTTATAAAACCATCGCCAAACCTTTCACTTATCTTGGCCAATTCAGTTAACTGGCCTGATTTTAGGCTTCCTAACGGTACATGTATTCCAATATAGCTTTTATCTTTTTGCTTTTGCTTATTAACACCATAGAAATATGAGCTGTTCCAATTTTCTACCTTGTCTATGCCCTTTGACGGCAGCTTGCCTGTATACTCAAACAATTTCTGGGTAAATTTTTCTACTCCCCAGTCTTCTATAAGAAACTTCAAGCGGGCATGATTTCTGCTTTTTCTGTAACCAAAGTCCCTGAATATTGTTGCAGCTCCTACCACTACCCTTAAGACATCCTCCGGAAGAACAAAGGCATCAACCTCTTTTGCCATATTAGGTTTTGTTGAAAGCCCTCCACCCACTCTAAAATGAAACCCAATAACTTCATTTCCATCAACTACCTTAACCGCAGGAGTAAAGGAAATGTCATTTATTTCGC
This sequence comes from Pseudobacteroides sp., assembly GCF_036567765.1. Lineage (NCBI taxonomy): Bacteria > Bacillati > Bacillota > Clostridia > Eubacteriales > Oscillospiraceae > Pseudobacteroides > Pseudobacteroides sp. Next base: position 47,233 of record NZ_DATCTU010000060.1, on the reverse strand, counting down.
AATTTCCCGGGTTGTTTATGCTTGATGATATTGAAATCTTAAATTTTCTCGGCAAGTTGGAAAAGTCTCTGTTTAAGAGAAAAAAGTTATTTACCTCATTAACTATGTCAGTTGTATCCATTAACTCATCTTTATCAATTCCTGCTAAAGGATTGCCTACAACAGTCCTAGGACAATCACCACAGGACTCATAGCTTGCAAGCCCCACACTTTCAAGCATCTTAAAAATATCCGGCAAATCATTTATCTCAATATTATAAAATTGAACTGCACCCCTTGTACTTATTCTGGCATAATCCCTGCCATACTTATGAGAGATGTCTGCCAATGTTTTTGCCTGAACCGAACTCATTATTCCCGTATTGATACGCACCCTTAGCATGAACTGACCGGTTTTGGGCCTTTGTTCATAAATCCCTGCCCATTTTAAAAGTATCTTATCATCCTCTGATACCGAATCCAGTCCTTGCTTTGAGTATTTATTTATAATTGTGTCAACAACATCAAGCCCGTCTCTTCTTAATTTGATTTTCTCGACATTGTTCAGATTTTCTTCATCCTGTTTCCAAATCTGATCGTAAGCCATCTATTAGCCCCCTTCACAAATAATTCCTATTATTCTTATTTGTTTTATATGTTTTAATGCTAATGGAAAAAGGAATTTTTGTCAATATGTTTTAGAAATTAAAAAATCAAATTTAAAAGACCTATGAGGAATCCAAGAACAGCACCTAAATTTATCACAGTATCCAATTCATTTTTCATAACTGACAGTACAAGCTTCTCCATATCTTTTACATCCATGTCCTGTATTTTGTTTTTTACTATTCCTACAATATCAATCTGCCTTGCAATGGCACCGGACGCACTTGTAATACAGTCGGTATAGATGCGTTCAACCAGTTCCTTTATTTGCTTTTCATATAATAATATTTTACTCAATACAGAACCCATAGATTGGTTTTCAATGCATTCTATCTCTCCTATTACAGCAGGCTGAATTTTTTCCATACCATGATTCTTTATATATTCTTTTACTCTCTCCCCAATGGGTTCTGTCAGAGAGGCTATCATACTGTCGCTAAGCATCATAGCCAGCATGTTGCCCTTAAGCTTTTCTTTTACAGCTGCACCTGCTTCGCTTGCAATAATTTGTCCAAAGTCAATGCCGGAAAGTCCCGCAAGCATCTTTTGACTCAACAACTGCTGCAATTGTGATTTTATTTCCTCATAATCCTTTTCGGACACAAAGCTGCTTAAAGACTCTTTTATTGTCATAGTCGTATTGGACATATTTATAACATAATCGGCAATTCCGTTTGTTATAGATTGCTTCATTCCATCCGACAGCAAAGCTTTTTCCAGCTCTTCCTGGGTAATCAATGTATTGCTTATAGTGGTACCCAATGCCATAGCAAATTCCTTTTTCCTCTTTGGAATAACTCCCGGAGTAAAGGGCAATGTATATTTTCCTAGCCTAATAGGATTTACAGGCCTAAAAAGCATTTTTACTGCAATATAATTTGTACAATAACCAATAGCGGCACCTATGACAGGGCCTGATAACGTTTCAATGATGCTCATACGATACTGTCTCCCTTCCTTTAATTCCCAGGCACTAAAAAGAGGGCTAAAAACAACCTTAACCCTCTATGCCCACTAAATTCATTTATAAAAATCAAAACCTTTATTCTACACTTACTTTTTTATCAGTTTAACCTCTGTAACATGCATGGTTAAACGTATTTCATCCCTGTACTCAGGCTTGACCAAATAATAAACATAACTTTCTATAACAGTGGCACGAGGCTGTGAACGCCCTTCTATTTTGAAGTTTTCATATCCCATAGGAACATATTTTTCATAAAGATCCTGTGGTGTAATATGTGTCCTATGCTTAGTTGTTTCATAAAAATGAGGCGTTATGCATTCACATTTAAATTCCTGAAATTGAAAGGGTCTGTTTGATTGCCTTTTCACATGCTCAGCAATGGCAATCTGGTATCTGCCTATATAATCGTAATGCTCTCTCCTTCGTTTACAATTTGGAACACAACATGCATTAATGAGAATTTCGCAGCGTTCCTTATAAGGAATTTTAGAGAGTTCTCCAAAACGGTTGTTCCAATTATAGTCAAGTACCACAAGGCTATAATCCTTTTCAAGCTCTTCTTTTAAGCCTTCAATATCTTCAAGTTGTTTACAGGTTGAACTTATTATCTTATATTTGGGATAATTTTTTCTAATATAGGCTTCCAAAACAGGAGAAACAACAATAGCTTCATTTAATCCGTTGTGTCCTAGCCTTAAGCACATATTGCAAAAACTATCATTTAAGTGTTCTTCTTTTATATGAGGGTTGCTGAATGTAAAACGGCATGGAATGCCTCGATTATTAAACTGTCTCAGTATTTCTATGATATAGCTTCTTTCACTGCTTATCCCTCCATATGTACGCCCACCGTTCCAAGCCGAGGTTGGAAACGTGCCATATACAGAGCCTATAGAAATATCCGGATAAAAACATTCAGGCCTTGTTTTCATTAATTCATAAAGCATTATGTTTAAGTCAAAATTTTCAACAAAATCAGGCAAATGGAATTTAATGCTCATGCTGATCCTCCTCTTTACAAAATCACAAAGTGGTTTTGCAACCTTGATTTTTTATGCTTTTGTCAATAATCGATATGATATCATTATAGCATAAAAAATTCAATAAGGCACTTTCAGCGAACATGAACCAATTTCCTTGTCATCTAAACTCCTGCATAAATATATCAATATAGATTTTGCATTTCTCAGCTTATATTTATACTGCCGATGACTTTACGGGCAATCCGCTCGCTATACCGGCTTTCATAATGTCCTGGAGCCCAGCCTTTTAGAAAGCGATAAAAGTCTGTCCATGCCACATGATATAATTCACGCCATTCATTTTCCAGTGACACAAGGTCAACATCCTTTTGTTTCATTTTTAACGCACTTTTTAGCTCTTCAAAATAAAAAGCTAGAACGTCGGCTTCCCAGCTTTCACATTCATCTTCATAAAGACAGCTGTCAACAAAATACGCTACATCCTTCATGCCGCAACCTCCTCCAACATATTGGAAGTCTACTGCTGCTACGCTGTTTCCATCCTCGGAAAAACAGAAGTTTTGAAGCTTTGCATCACCATGAACAAAGGTTTTAAAGCGACAGTTATTAAGCTTTCTGTCTATGGCTTTTGCTGCACCTTTTAATATAGTATCACTTAAAGCCTTTAATTCGTCAGGGCGGGTTTCCAAATGCCAATAAGTGCCCTGTGTCCATAAATTTTCAGGCTTCTCACCCATAAAGGTTGCATGAAAGTGAGCCAGCCATTTTAAGCAAACTTTAATCTCATTCCATGCCACACTTCTTTTTCTCTTTTTAAACCCTGCCGCGTCAAGGTCTTCTAAAACCATTAAAAATTCATCATTCTGCCATTCAAAGGCATACCATTTAGGTACTCTGCAATCATTTTCACATTTTTCACTCCAATTTTTATAAAAAGCCATTTCCACCTTGTAAGATTTCAGCTTTCTTTGAAATGAAATATCTCCACCCCGGGATTTCTTTGGGTTTTTAGGCAGGCATACGTTTTTTACCACAACGCTTTTCATGTCCGAGCCAATAAGCCCATATCGCAGTATTTTGCCATAACCTCCCCATAGGTCCTGTATTTCTTCAATTTCATATAATTCTCTTGAATCGGTTGAATTAAGAATTATTTTTTCAAAACTTTTATTCATAGTATTTTCCCTTGTACTTTAATCTTTTGTTTAGGAGTATATTACCTACAATATTATATTACAATAGTCAATTGTGTACAAATATAGATCTCCTAGTTGAATTTCCTGTATACAGTAAGCTTACTGCAATAAACAAAACTCCAATTGCCAGGAGAACCCATTTTTCCTCTGCCAGATACCCTCTTTGCAGGCTAAATAAGTAGAAATCCTTGGTATACCTCCCCTTTGATAAAAACTCAAAGCAATAATATGCAAAGGGCACCAGATAAGAAAGTGCAATATTTCCAGTAAAACTGCCCATAATGTATCCGGCAGCCCCCATTATAAATGCAGAAATAAATACACCTATTATTATTGATAGCTCATCAAACACACTTTCCTGTAGAACAGCAATCCCTGCAAAAGTTGCTACCCCTAAAAGCAGAACTATAACTGTATAAACTAATCTGATGGCAGCCGGGATAACAGGAGTAACGGCTTTTGAGTAAACAGTTTCCCTTAAGCCTGAATTATCTTCTATGAATGCAAGTCCTGGAATGAGAATTATGCCAAGAAGTGAAACAAAAATTTCTCCGATATTGGCCATTACCCTAAAATCAACCATCTTAAGGCTAAAAAATATTTGTATGATAACAATTGACGCTGCTGAAACTATGAGGCTTATTTTGGGCAGCAGTCTGAGATTGTACCAAAGCATGCCTTTACTTAATCCGTTCACCTATGCGCCTCCTCTTCAGCTCCCAAAGCCAAGCGGTTATGAGAGTAAAAATTATAGACATCAATAATATAAATATTCTGTTCATATAAAACGCCTGAGGGTTTGCAAGGGGTTCCATGGTATTGTGGCGGATAAACACCTTGTACAGGCTGTAATCGCCGTGCAAAGGCCATATGGATGATGCAAAAACCAAAAACTGTACAGCAATTGGCAGTATAGAATTGTTTATAAGGATTGAAACCAGCATTGCAAGGGACACAATTAGCATGACAGTTGGAAAAAGCCATATGGCAAATGTGGAAAAGTAAGTAAAGATATGCACATCGAATCCATCCAGTTTCATTTTTACCGCAAAAAAAGTCGGTATTGCTGCTACAAGCATAATGCTGGCAAATATAGGAATGCATGTTCCCAGGAACTTTGATAACACATAATTGATACCGCTTGCAGGACGACTGCAAACCAGCTCTAAAATACGGCTTCTTTTGTCACGGTAGAATATGAACGCTGCAAGAAAGACAGTCAGCATTGCAAGAGCGATACCGTAATAGTCTGCAAACAATTGTGCTGCAAGGGGTGTAAAACCGAGATCGATTATGCGTTTTTCCTCTGCTGAAAGTTCCTCATAAGATTTTGGAGTAGGTATAAAGAATTCTCGGTGTTCCTTGGTAAATACAGAATTACCTCCGAGATCGTCATCAAGTTTATCCAAAACCTTTTCAAATTCCTCCATAGTGAGAACCATATCGGACCTTTGGCTGATAGACTTACCGTTTGGAGATATCTTAACCATTGCTTCTTTAATAAGTTCCACCTGTTTGTCGGCAAGCACCTTATCCTTGTTGATAAACCCTTTGGTGACCATAATCTTTTTTGTACTTGCAGCCCTGGAAAGAAAGTCATACACACCCTTCTGAATTTCTACCTCTTTGTCAACAAAGCCTTCCTTTACATAAGGCATCTGGTTCTTTAGCTGCTCTGTTTTTTTAATAGAATCGGGATGCTTTGACCATCTTTCAAAGCTTCCCATCTGGCTGAAAACAAATAATGCGGTAAGCAGCACAAACACATAAAATGTAACACTTTTAAGCTGACTCTTGATCTCAAAGCCACAAAGCTTTATAAGCATATTAAATCACACACCCCCCTGCTCAGGTTTTCATTATTTATTCGTATTAAGTGGGTCAATTGTTACAAATTTTAAAAATTATTTCATTTGACATACTATATATAACAAAATCTCTTGGGATTTTGCAAGCTCTATAATTGTAAGAAATTGTGGTGTGGCATGCACCATAATTTCCTAAGCAATAAAAAAACATGGGCCTTATTAATTAACCCATGCCTTTTTAATTTCGTATTGTCTTATAACGCTTACTAGGATTTTATTCCATTAAGCTCCAACCCCAATTGTTTAAACAAAATATTGTTCTCCAGGTGGATATGTTCAAACAAGTCAGTTTCAAGCTCCTGCAGCTTGTCAAAAGTCCTGCAATACGTGCTGCAGCCATCCTCCGGCACTTTGTATTCCTCTGTTATCTTTCTAAGCTCTTTAAGGACTCCTCCTGCTGTCTCATGTTCGTCTTCCGTTTCCTTCATCACTTTGTTGATCCTTCCAAGCATCTCTTTCGATGGGCTGGCATCATACTCCTTGATCATCGGGAACAAAATCTCCTCTTCTTTTATCAAATGCTGCTCCAATTCGGTCTTTAAAGTATGAAACAACTTATGAACCTTGAAAAGATCACTATGACTTGGTCCATGAACCCTCAATATTTTTGCTGTAAGCTCACCAAGTTCAGGAAGCATTTTTTTCAGATAGGAATGATGCTTGCTGATTATATAATCAATAAGTTTACTAGAAGACATTTTCCTAAAGTCCGCTTGATTTTGAAGCTTATTGGTTGCCTCGTATGCCTGATCCAGCTTACTAATTACTTCGCGATCATTGAGCTTCTGCTCCCTGATTGCCTCCGACAGCGGTCTATTTCCTCCACAGCAGAAATCAATATTATACTCTTTAAAAACTTCACTTGCTTTTGGCATGATTGATACAATCTCTCCAATACTTTGTAAAACATTAAATCTATTCACTTTAATCCCTCTCTTTCAGCTTTACGAATTAACATCCCTTTAGATTTTATGCATCCTGTGTCAACACCTGTTCTCCAAATACCCTGCCCGCCTCTTCTGCAATGCTCATGCCTTCTTCTCGAGCAAATTTAACTCTCAGGGGAAATAGGGGTATATCAACACCTGTACTTCCAATCAGGTACTTTTGATTTATTACTTTAAATCCTGCTTTTTGGAGGTAATCCTCTATATGCATAATAGCCTCACCACTCCAACCGTATGAACCAAAAGCTGCTGCCGTTTTGTTTTTTCCTGCATCCCCTTCAAAGGACTTAAGAAGCTCTTCCACATTTCCTACCATATCTGCATATTTGGTGGAGCTTCCCACAAGTAACCCGTCACTCTCCATAATCCGCTTTTTAACCTCATCTGCATCGGCATTCTTCAAGTTGAAAACATAAGCATCCACACCTGTTTCTTCAAGCCCCTGTGCAAGTTTTTGAGCAACTTTGGTTGTATTTCCTGTCATGGTTGAATACACGATGGTTACTTTCTTAGACTGTCTCTGATCATTTAAAGAACTCATCTCATCATACATCTTTATAAAGGTTTCGGCATTCTCACGAAGAATATACCCATGAGAAGGTGCAATCATCTTTATGTCCAAATCTCTGACCTTATCAAGCATTTGCCTCACATAAGGCCTATGAGGAGCCATAATGAGCCTGTAGTAAACCTTGAAATCCTCTATATATTCACCCTTTGCCAGATCGTTAAACAGTTCATAATTGGCTATATGAGTACTGAATATGTCGCAGGGAAACAGTACCTTGTCTTCAACTGCATAAGTAATCATTGTCTCTTCGGTATGCAAATAAGGGGTTTCGAAAAATTTTAGCGTTTTTCCCCCGATGTCCAGGGTATCTCCGTCCTTTATAATAACAAACTCTCGCTGATGAAGCCTGAACATATCTTTTAATAGCTCTGCTGCGGTAGCTGTTGTAACTATCCTGGCCTTTTTCGCTTTTGCTGCCAGTGCAGGCAATGCACCTGCATGATCGGGCTCAACATGATTGATAACTATATATTCGATGCTTTCAGGGTTAATAACCTTACTCAGATTGTCTACATATTCCTTTCCATAAGCGATATCCACTGTATCAATAACAGTCGGCTTTTCTGTATTTAAAAGATAGCTGTTATATGTGGTACCTCTCTCTAAAACTAATCGGTGAAAAGGAACCTTTCTGTCATCAACTTTTCCTACCCAAAATATATTATTTGAAATCTTTATCGCATCCATGATTTAATCCTCCTTATAAACAGTTTTTACTGTTACTTTTCCTTAACCTTGATTAAATCATACACCGTATTCCAAAATAAAACTGTGACCATAGTCATAATTTCAGGCAAAAAAATAAGAAATTGTGATGTATGATTCACCACAATTTCTAACAACAACACCAAGGTTGCAAAATCGCAAGCAATTTTTACTCTGCCTTTATTTACTCCGGTCTGCATTCAGCTCTAATAACTGCTCAATGTAATTCCGTTCTTACCAAGGGGTATTTTATGATCAAGCCCAACAAACTTGCCATTCTTCTGCCATAAAACATCTTTTACAAATTTATACTTTTGTTCATCCCATGTAACAAAGTCTCCAAGTACAAGACCTCCGGTATCTCCCGAATTGGAATTAAAACACCAAAAGGTGTGATTAAGCTTATTGGTCTTTATCAATTTCCTTAAGTGTGTCATCCAGGTAAGGTTGGGTTCTTTCATGAAGCCTCCCCATTCTCCTATTAATAGAGGTGCGGTGTTCTTTTCATGTATGTACATCCAATTGTCTTTCCAGCAATCTTTATACAAGCTGTCATAGGTGTAGCCGCTTTTAAACCAGGGCTGCTCAAAAACTGAAGGTCCGTAATCATGGGGTGAATACACCAGTTGATCCTGGTTTTTGCCCAAGTCAATGGGGTAATCCTTTACACCCCTTAAGTTGCCGCCCCACCAGTTAAAATAATAATCTGCCTTATTTGTAGATTTATAATCGGAATTCTTTTTAAGATCAATCGGATATATCTCTATTCCTTCTACCAGAATGAGAACATTGGGATTCTTTGCAAGCACTGCATTGGCAGCCTTTTCAGCAATGTATTTCCAATTATCCGGGTCCTTTGAATCATTCCAAATGGCACGAGGCTTTTCATCCGGTTTTCCATGAGGTTCATTTTTCAAATCAAAGGCAATGATGGTATCATCGGATTTATAACGCTCTGCCATCCAGGATAATGAATTCAGATAATCCTTCTCCGACATTTCACCATCATACCAAACCGGTTTCATATGTCCCATTGCATCAGTCTTCGCCGAGTGTATATCTATCATGATTTTCATCCCGTTTGCCCTGCATTGCCCCACAACATAGTCGAATATCTTCAGGCTATTCATCCCAACAAGGTATGAATTAGCCGCTTGATTGAAATTGGCTTCAGGAGCTTTTCCCGCGGCCCACTGCAGTATCAGCTCGGATGAGATTGGCACTCTAAGCAGGTTGAACCCTCTATCTGCAATAGCTGAAAGTGATGCATTCAGGTCGGCAGCCCAAAGTCCGTCAAATACATTGGTTCCGGTATTGTACCCAAACCAGTTAACTCCGGTGAGCCATACCTCTTTACCGTTTTTGTCCAATATTTTGTTGCCTTTGGTATGAAGCCAATCATCAGTTGTAGGAGGAGGAACACCTTTCACATTCAATTCTAAGGGGCTACTGCTTGCCTGACTGCTAGGCTGGTTGTTTTGTTGACTGCTGCCATTTTGGAAATTTCCACTGTTCTGTCCAGTTGCTGCTGTCACCAAATCCCCAACCTTGCCGTCAAGCTTTGCCAATGACGAATTAATACTGCCTGCATCCACCAATATGCAGCCAAATCCGATATTGCCGTTAGCTGCTATCTTTCCATTAAACTCTGCAGGTTTGAATGTTATTTTCTCATTCTTCAAAGTATATACAGCATTCCAAATCTGGTCCACCTTTGCATTGCTTGATACCGGAATTTCAACGCTCCATCCTGATGCTTCACTTGCACTGTTGTTCTTGACAACAACATCAATTTGAGAGTACTTTTTACCTCCATTTTCCCAGCTGTTTCCCAACTTTATTTCCAAATCTAATTTTGATTTGCTCGCTTCAGAAGTTGCAACTTGCGGCTTATCCGTTTCTTCAACCACATCCGGGGATTTGTCTAAACTCCTTGGCAATGCACTGCTGCTCTCAGCAATGTTTTGTTTATCTCCCTTTATAAGCTTGCCGTATGCTACAACTGCGACAAATACTAGCATGACGGAGAAAACTATAATTAAGCACACTTTTGTTAGTTTATTTTTTTGCATAATAACCGATGCATATCAAGATAGCAGCGGTTTCACCCACCTTCCGATTATGTTTGTTTAATCAAATTATCTCATACCTTTTTACATAACTCCAATATTTTCTTTACCGTGTTGGAATTCCTAATTGTAATGCTGTTATATACGGATGAACCTACAATTTTTGACCAGCGTGTTCTTGAGAATGTCTTAATTGGTGCAGACCAGAAAATAACTCTGCCGTAATGACCAACTTTTTCATATTCAGGCTTGATCTCCCCTACCTCCTTAAAAACCTCATCAACAGACATAGGCGGTATTACAAATAAAACATTATGCTTGGATTCTTTATCAACATCCCACCATTTAGGTGCATTACTTAACGATTCGAAAAGATCATCTGCCAGTATAACAGTTACAGTAATGGCTAGCTTAAACTTCTCCAAAATCAATTCCTCACATTTGCTTTTCAAAAACTCAACATCAGAATCCTCGCTGGAAAAGATAAGGTTTCCACTATTTATATATGTGATAACACTAAAGAAGCCGTTTTTCTCAAATAGCTCCTTTAATTCCTTCATTGACACTTTGTTTTTTCCTCCAACATTAATGCCTCTAAGTAAGATTATATATTTATTCATATTTTCCACCCCAAATCGGTTTCTTTTTATAATTATTTATACCACAGAGCATAAAAAATAACTACTGATCAAAAAGTTAATTCTTTTCTGTAGTAAATCTCACCTAAGATTTTTCTATTGATTATTCCCTGACAGTGAACTAAAGCGATTAGATAAGTTGCTACCTCATGCAAATATCAATATTATCTCTGGAGCCGGAACCACATTGTTTATTTTGTTTAATTGCTATACAATTATTAGTACATGCACCAACGAAAGGAGCAATTATACAAACATGAGTCAAGCAGAAATTTACTGCCTAACAATAGATGATATATTAGACCCCCATTTACTGTATTCATATATTTATCCAAACACACAATTTCATTTATACTGGAGTGATGATTGGTCCGAAGATTTCTATATCGAAAGTGCGTATGCAGGCTTCATCAGCACTTGCCTTAATGTATCAGGCTCGGAAATTCTTTTACCCGAAATTCAGACCAATTATGCAGTACTTGACTGGAGTAACCTGATTATATCTAAAAAAGTCGAAAAGATTATAGAAAGCAAAGCCTTTATAAATAACAGCTATTATGTTAGATTGAATGGAAGCCTTGGTAATACTATTGATAAAATATCCAAATACCATAAAGACAACTGGTTAAGCCATAAATATGCGGATTTATTGCATAGACTAAATGTGATTAAAGATAAAAAAAGGGACTTTGAAATTGTAACTGTTGAACTTTGTGATTCGGCTAACGATGAAATTATTGCCGGTGAAATAGGATATGCAATAGGTGCTACCTACACCAGTTTAACCGGTTTTTGCGATAAGGTGTCTAAAAAGCACAACAATTTCGGAAAGCTTCAATTGGTACTGCTTGCCAAAACTTTGCAATACCATGGCTATCATTTCTGGAATTTGGGCCATCCCTATATGGATTATAAAGTAAAACTAGGTGCCCGGATTACACCCAGGCAGGACTTTCTAAAAAAATGGCTTGCTTCAAGGGATCAACAGCCCACTAAAAAGCTAATTTCTGAATTCCGGTTTGATTATGAATTTTACAAGGAGCTATTATAGTTCCTTGTAAAATTGCTACAGAGTAAAGCTTCTACTTTTTTAGCTTTTCCTTCATGGGCTTTGTATAGCTGCTTGAGAGATTGTATTTATCCCGCAGCTCATTGACAGTCTTATACAAGGAATTCTTATACTCCTTATCTGCTCCTCCTGACTTATAAAGGATTGATAAATCATTATATAAACCGGGAAACTCCTTTTTTATAAATTCAAAGAATACTGTCCTTGTTTTCCCCCTCAGATACAAGGTCCCCGGTAAAACATAATGGACACCGCTGTCTTTTGCAGATCTGAAAAGCGAATCAAAGTTCTCAAAGCTATCGGTGACATAAGGAATAATAGGCATTACATGCAATCCTACTGAGGCATTAGTTTTTCTGAATATCTTAAGCATTTTAAACCGCCTGTCAGATTCCACTCCACCAGGCTCAATGAGCTTTCTAATATTTTCATCCATGGTTGTAACAGTTGCAGCAACATTAATATAAGTTATCTTGGATAACTCATCAATCAAATCATAATCCCTTAGTATCAAATCCGATTTGGTTGATATAATGGCAGGAGTTTTGTACTTTATAAGCAGCTTTAAAATCTCAGGCATTAATCCATAATGCTCCTCTGCAGCCTGATAGCTATCGGTAACACCACCTATATTTACAATCTCTCTTTTCCATTTGGGATCACAAAGCTGCTTTTCAAGCTGCTCCAAAATATTTGTTTTCACGTATATATCGCCGAAGTAATTATCTGAGCCGAGATATTCATGAGAATAGATTGCATAGCAGTATTTGCAGCCATGCTCACATCCTCTATAAATATTCAAATCCCAGCTATAGGGCATTCTTCTTTTAAGATGATTCATTGCAGTTTCACAGCTGATTTCTTTGTATTTTATATCACTCATATGGAATCCTCATTTTCCCTATTTCTTAGTAACTGGCAGCCAAACTTCACATTTGTAATTCAGGGAGCTTGTATCTCCCTCAGGATAAACTTCAATATCCGGTGCGTCTGCATATTCGTAGCCGGATGTGGGCAACCATTCGGTTATAATCCGCTTCTGAAGCTCTTGTATGGCAGCAGGCATAGGGCCAATACATTCAAATATTGCCCAGGTAGCTGTTGGCACTATATATTCGTGCATGTTTTCAGGCTTTGGCTTGTCGGTTGCGGATGCTATATAATAATCAAAATCCTTGCCGTTCATACATGTACTTATCCCCAATACACCCAATGGCTCTTTATTTGATAATTGTCCAATCTCAACAATCATGCCGTTTTGGAATGTCTCCCCCCAAAACTTAGGTACTTGAACAAAGTTTTTTTCTACATCCAAATCAAAATGCCTTTTAGCTCCTACGACACGAAATGCTTCTTTCTTCTCAATCCTATAATTCATTTCCACTTCTCCTTTAATTGAAATTAAGAAGGTCATACGTGGATGAGCTTTCAGTATAACTCCCTCACTTTTGGCAGCAGATGGAGGTACTCCGTGAACGTTCTGAAAAGCTCTTGAAAATGAGGTTGGAGAGTCATACCCATATTTTAATGCCAAATCAATTACTCTTATATCACTGTTCTGCAGTTCAAATGCTGCCTGGGTCATACGCCTGCGTCTAATGTACTCTGCCAGAGATACATTGGCAATATAGGAAAACATCCTCTGAAAGTGAAAGGATGAACAGCATGCAATTTTTGCCGCTTGTTCAAAATCTATTTCTCCTGCAAGATTATCCTCTATGTAGCTTATTGATTGATTCAGCCTGTCCAGCCATTCCATCGCAATTACTCCTTTGATTAAATTATATTTGAAGTTGGATAACGTGTCCTCTCAATTTGTGCACAAAAATGTGAGATATGTTCCAAAGTTAATCAACATTATTTTATTCTTTTTATGGTTAATCCACAATATAATAGGACTATTCTAACCTAAAAAATTTCTATAAAAAAGGATATTAAGCAACAAGTATCGAATTAAATAAAGAAGATAAACAAAAAGAAGATGAACAAAACCCATTTTTGACCCTCCATCTCTTACCATGTAAACTTCTTTGACTCCACATTTGCATACATTACTTTTAATACACTAAAAAAACAAGAACTAACTTATTGAAAGGAGGGCTATTCCTGTATTGGAATGGCATTATTAGTATGTTGGAAGTAAAAGAATTGGAAATAAAGGACATAAGTGATAGTGAATATATCGAAAACCTATTCAAGAAACTTTCCAAGAAGGAAAAAATAGATATAATGATAGACCTTGAAGATGGGAAAACCAAAAATTCTTCACTTGAGTTTGCAGGCAAAGAAGTATTTATGACCGATGCTGCATTCAAGAGCAAACGTATTAAAATAACCTTCATTTATAATGATTACGCCTTTTATTTTTTCACCCATGTAGATGGGTTTCTAAAAATCAATGTGCCAAAAACCATATATCAACTGACAAAAAGAGAACTTGAGCGATATATAGTTCAGGAAGATGAAAATGCTTATGTTATCACGGACAAACAGAAATATAGGATAGTCAATATACACACAAAAGGATTATCCTTTCAGTCAACTAAGAAAAATCATGGAGTTGGCGATTTGTTACGGAACTTTACAATAAGTCTGGATAACGAAGTAATTTTTGTTGACGCAGAAGTCAGGCACGTACAAAAAATTGGAAATTTATATATTTATGGACTAATTTACAAAGATATATATTGGCTTGATAAAATGCAAATTATAAAGTATGTCCTTAAAAACAGCCATACAAATTTAAGAAATATGAGTGAATACTCAGAAGATGAGATTTACAAACTTTTTGATAAATCCGGATATTTTGAGTCTTCAAATAAAGGATTCCAGAGCAATTTCCCAGATATGATCCATGCATTGAGGAAAATCGACAATGCCCCTCATATTTACAAAAGCTTTGTCTACGTAGACAAGAACAATCAAATTCTATCAGGGGCAAGCATTGTCAAGCTATATAATTATACCTTTTTGGCTCAACACATGGCAGTAAAGAAAGAGTCAAAGCTTAACCTGACTTGTAAAGTGGATATTTATAAGGCAATACAAAACTATATCTTAAACCATGATTATTTTAAATATTACTTAGCCTATTTTGACGAGGATTTGGATTGGCACAAGGGATTGTTTCAAAGAATCAGCGAGCATATCAACAACTCGGAAAAATTCTTATTTGAGGAGTTGATATGGTTTGTTTCCTGGACAGGGGAATTTAATTTCTCTGATACAAACAATCCATATATGGTTGAAAAGTTGAATGATGCAAGTGAGTTTGTCAATTTCGCACACAAAAATATAAGAGAAATAGAAAAAGGCTGCTACTGCTATGGTGAGGACATAAATCTTGATAAAATCAAAGGTATTTATGCCGTTAAAGATCTTTATGCTGATAGAAAGATTTTTAGGGTTAGCGAAAACGGTGACATAGTTGCATATGTTGTTGCAGAAGCTTATACTTCAGGCTTAAACCTGTTTAATTGCATCGATTCCGCTAAAATTTATTTTACCAATACAAATATTGACCGGAGTGCTTTTCTTAAAGCCATTTACAATGAACTAAACAATTTTTACCGTAAATATGACAAAAGCCATTTTCATATTTTATCCAACTCAAGCTGCGGCATAGATTTCAGAAATATAAATCTTGACAACTTTAAAAGGATCCGTGCTTCACGGGTTATTGCCAATAATGAGGGTATTAGAGAACACAAAAACTTTTTTAAAACTATTATGAGTTAAGCCGCCGCTAAATGTAAAATTATTAGTATAATTTCAATTTATGAATATAGCGTTTACCCATTAATTGAAGGTAAATTTCATAAATGATGCTTCCAATATTTCGGTTAATTTCACCAATTGAAGTTAAAAGCGGCATAGCCATCAGGTGCATAGGTACATCCCATATTGAATAATTTATATTGGGAATCAAGCGAAAACCTGCTTTTTCATAAAAATCAATCCGCTTTTTACGAAAATCTTCTTCCTCTTTACTGGTCGATTCTTCCGGCTTCTCAACTTCAACAATAATACCCAGTTTGTCCGAATATTTATTGCACAACTCCTTAAGAAACACAGTTCCGATTCCCTGCCCTCTGAACTGCTCATATACAGCAAGCAGACTTATAAGAACATATCTGTTTTTGTTACTGCCTGCACATATGGCGTATGCGACATCTTGTTCATCCTTACATAAAAACATTCCTTCCTGTGCCCCATTTCGAATCTGTTGATACAACACTTCGTATGGGGCATATTCATTTGCAGCAAAATCTCTCTCGATTTTGTTATATATCCCTTTCAATTCTTGTTCTATTATTGTGCGTATATTATACTGATCCATACCGTAATCCTCTTTATGAGAAAATTATATAGATACCGAACTGTAAAGTTATATATCAGTTCGGTATCTATAAAAACTGCAAGGCAATTTCCCGTGCCTGCAGGTGAAAATTTATACTAAAATTCCTGTCCAACGATTTATTTTATATCTGCCTTCCACAAACCGTGAAGATTGCAGTACGCATATACTTCAGCATTCTCTTTATCACAGAAAACAGCCTTTGGTTCATCTGTAGGAGATAGTGGAATCCTTTCGGTTCCATTTTCACTCACTAATGCGATCCACTCAATATAATGCTCCGGAGTCATTGGATGCAAAGCAGAACCAACTTGCACAGTAATTTTTCCATCACTTCTTGTAGCAACAGGAATGTGCTTTTCCACTGAAGCCTCTGTTGTATTTGCTTTGAGTTCTGTCATTGGCTTGCCGCAGCACACAAGAGTACCACCGCCGCTTTTAATCAAACCAACCATATTACCGCATGCTTCACATTTAAAAAACTCAACTGGTGCTTTCATTATTATTGCCTCCTTTAATTATTAATAAACTTAAACATATGCTCCACATTATTTATGGGAGTGACCCACATGTAGATTTTATTCTATCTACACCTTAAATATTATCAACACTTATTTGATTTTGCAACCTTGACGTTGTCGTGAGGAATTGCAGTGCAGTATACACATAACTTCCAAATATAAAAAATTGATTAAGCTATAGCTTTTTTGGGTATCAATTGAAACATAAAAATAACTGAATAGGGATTTAAAGCAAGGGACGATTTAAGTGATTAATGGTATATCATATATTCAAAACAGATGAAACAGCAAATACAGCAGTTAGGAAGTGATCATATGTTTAACATATACAGCAAAAAAGTTATTAATTTTCTAGTAATAACTACAGGAATATATATAGTTTATTATATGTTCTGGAGGGTTACAAAAACAATAAACTATTCAGCATTGTTTTTCTCATTGATTTTACTCGCAGCGGAAATTTATGGATTTATTAACTACTTTCTGTTTGCACTTATGACCAAAGATATCGAAAAAGGAGAAAGGATTTCACCTCCTGATGGATTAAACGTTGATGTTTTTGTCCCTACATATAACGAGGATCTGGAAGTTCTTGAAGCCACTTTAATAGGTTGTGCAAATATGAATTACAAGCATACCACCTATGTTTTAGATGACGGTCGAAGAGGAGAAGTAGCTTCTCTCGCAAACCAATTAGGCTGCGTTTATCTTACAAGATCCGATAACAAGCATGCTAAAGCCGGCAATATAAATGCAGCACTTAAAAAAACCAGCGGAGAGTTTATTGTTATTTTAGATGCGGATATGGTTCCTCAGCCCGACCTTATAGAAAAAACATTAGGATATTTTAATGACCCTAAGACAGCAATTGTACAAATGCCTCAGGAATTTTACAATCTGGATTCGGTGCAGCATTTAAACAATTCTTCTCATTGGCATGAACAACAGCTTTTTTATCACGTTATACAACCGGGAAGAAATTCCATCAATGCTCCGTTCTGGTGCGGAAGCCCATCAATAGTGAGAAGAAGTGCATTAGAAAGCATAGGCGGAGTAGCTACAGAAAGTATAACCGAGGACTTCCTGACATCTATCAAACTAAATAGTAAAGGCTGGAGTATAAAATACCACAATGAAGCTTTAGCATTTGGAATCGCTCCTCAGTCGATACATGCTTTTAACCTTCAGAGACTGCGTTGGGCTCAAGGGGCTATGAAAATCCTAAAAAGCAAAAATAATCCCCTTATTGTTCCAGGATTGAGTATCAAACAAAGATTGGCTCATTTTTCAGCAATATTTACCTATTTTGAGTCATATCAAAAGTTTATTTACTTGTTAGTTCCTGTTGTATATTTATTTACAGGCGTTATGCCTTTAAAATTATCTACAGGATACGAGTTCCTTGTTCATTGGGCACCATGCTTCATATTACTAATTCTCACCAATAAGGCACTTGGAAGGGGCTACTTCAGATTTGTAGCAGTAGAAGAATATAATATTCTTAAAATGTTTACTTTTATAAAGGCTTCATTCAGCTTGATCGGCTCAGGACATATGACCTTTAAGGTTACTCCAAAGTCTGTTGAGAGTTCAATAAAATCAAAGGAAAGGCATGAAATCTATCTTCATGGAGTCATCCTGGCGGTTATTTTACTCTCTGCATCCTTTGGAATGGTAAATTTGTTAAGGGGTGCATTTTTATCCTACTCCTCAACCTTATGCACAGTCATAGCCATATTATGGTCCGTATTTAACAGTTACCTGTTAATCATAGCAATGCGGGAAGTATTAAGAAGAATATATTATCGTCATGATTACAGATTTAGTGTTCAGTTAAGCAGCAGGTTTGTGGAATTAACAGGTATTCAGTTGTATGCTACCGTCAATGATATTTCAAGAAGCGGAATTGGGCTTACAGATGTTGATACTGATGCAATCGACGGTAAGGGTAAAATAAGAATTTGCTTGCCGGACGGAATATTGGATGTTACTGGCCTTGTAGAATATAATGAAGTATCTGAAGACGGATCTAAAAAGGTTGGTCTTAAGTTTGATCATTTGACTTCAGAGCAGAGAATGCGTTTGTTTAATTTTCTATATGTAACTGTACCAAGGTACATATACAATTCAGCGGATAATATGAACAGCAGCATTGAATACTTACCTGATAAGGATTCTACTAATGAAATTGTGAGTTACTGTAATTTTGACCTGGGAATAGATCAGTTAGATGGTGAACTTGTCCACGTACAATAATTTAATTTTTGTTGCACGTGCAACCGCATTAATTAAAATAACCTGGTATTATTAACATTATCTGATTGTGTTAGGAGGACATGTAATGGGTATGTTTTGCTATCAATGCCAGGAGACTGCGAGAGGCAAGGGTTGTGAATATGGAGGTGTATGCGGAAAAAGCGAAGAACTTGCAGATCTGCAGGACCTCCTGATTTATACTCTTAAAGGCATTTCGGAAATCGTTATAAAAGGAAAGCTTGAAATAAAATATCTTAGTAATGTCAATCATGAGGTTTTAAAAAGCTTGTTTATGACAATAACCAATGCCAATTTTGATGATGCAGTAATTATTGATAAAATAAAGCAAATGATTTCTCTGAGAGATGAGTTGAGAAGAAAAGTTAAAGTGGAATATCTTCATGACGCAGCCACCTTTGAGGTTAATACGTTGAATGATATGATATTTAAAGCATCATATGCAGGCATGATACCCAAGGATGATGAGGATATCAGATCCCTTAAACAACTGATTACCTTTGGAATAAAAGGGTTAGCTGCATACACACATCACGCACTTAACCTGGGAAAAGAATCGGAAGATCTATATTATTTCATCTATGAGGCACTTGCAGCTACACTGGATACTGAGCTTTCTATGGAAGATCTCTTTGCATTGACGATGAAGACCGGAGAGTTTGGAGTTAAGGGAATGGCACTGCTTGATGAAGGAAACACCTCCAAATACGGTAATCCGGAAGTCACGGAAGTAAACATAGGTGTGAGAAATAACCCTGCAATCCTTATATCAGGGCATGACCTGACTGACCTTGAGCAGCTTCTTGAGCAAACACAGGGTACAGGAGTAGATGTTTACACTCACAGCGAAATGCTGCCAGCCCACTATTACCCTGTGTTTAAAAGGCATGACAACTTTGCCGGAAACTATGGAAATGCATGGTGGAAGCAGGATGAGGAGTTTGGATCGTTCAACGGCCCAATCCTTTTTACCACAAACTGCATTGTTCCGCCAATAACCGATGAGGTAAGATCCAGAATATTTACAACAGGAGTTACAGGATATCCAGGTTGTATACATATAGAATCCGACTCAGAGGGTAAAAAGGATTTTTCAAAAATCATAGAGCTGGCTAAATCACTAAAAGCTCCTGATGAGATTGAGTCAGGCAAGATAGTTGGAGGATTTGCACATGAGCAGGTCTTTGCATTGGCTGGCAAGGTGGTAGATGCAATAAAATGCGGAGCAATAAAAAAGTTTTTTGTGATGGCAGGATGCGATGGAAGGATGGAAAGCAGAGAATACTATACCCAATTTGCAAAGGAAATTCCAAAGGATACCATTATTCTAACCGCAGGGTGTGCAAAATATCGTTATAACAAGCTTGGCCTGGGAGACATATGCGGCATCCCAAGAGTACTTGATGCAGGACAATGCAACGATTCATATTCACTGGTAATGATTGCACTTAAATTGAAAGAAGTGTTTGAGCTGAATGATATAAATAATCTGCCAATCGCCTACAATATATCTTGGTACGAACAGAAAGCAGTGTTGGTTTTATTGGCTCTTCTGTATCTGGGAGTTAAGAACATACACTTAGGTCCAACACTTCCTGCATTCCTGTCACCCAATGTTGCAAAGGTGCTTATTGATAGCTTTGGCATTGCCGGAATTGGAACAGTTGACGAAGATATTAAGATATTCATGGGTAAATAAACAAAAATCCGTGTTAGCATTTATGGTATTGGCTTTCTGAAGAACACACCAATTATCATTACAACTGCAAATGTAGTAAGATACCACAAAACCTCCATCTTATGAGAAAAGCATGCTGCAATAATCATAAATACGCAGCTGCATATCGCAAAAACAGGTGCAATATAACGCTTAAATATGCTCAATTCCGTTTCCTTTTTAATGAGCATAATAAAAATAGGAATATATGCAGCATATATTGTTATAATAGGCAATTCTGTCATATCAAAATTAAAAAATTTGAACCATGACTTTGTAAGCTGCGAGCCATAAAAGTAAAGCAGCCATATCCCACAGAATAACAGACCGATTATGGCAGAATTGGTTGGCATATTGGTTGCTTTGTCTACCTGCTTGAAAACGCGGGGAGCAGGTCCTGCATCACGAGCCGCAAGGGCATAAATTCCACGGGTGCACCCCAGCATTAGACCATTGAGAGTTCCAAGGCATGATATCACAACAAATACAAACAATGCAGTTCCACCTGCTTTTGAGAAGAGCGTCTCGAAAGCCAGCTTTGCACCTTTCTCACCACTTTCCATGAGAGCTGCGTTGCTCACTGCACCCGAAAGTCCGATATAGTAAAGTATATAAGTAGCAACAACAAGTATTGTACCGATAACAAGTGCTTTAGGCAGGTTTTCCTTAGAGTTCTCTAATTCAGCATTGATGGAGGTTGCAATAATCCATCCCTCATATGCAAACGCAGTAGCAACAACAGCAGTAAACAAGGCATTTCCTGTGCTCACTTGCTTGGTTATTGCGGTAAAATTTTCAACTGTCATGCCATTTGTTAAACCCGCAATAGTGCCAATGACTGCCATAAGGAATAGGGGAACGAGCTTAATTGTGGTAGTAGCTACTTGGAACTTACCTGCAAGCACCGGAGATAATGCATTGAGTGCATAGCTTGCTACCAGATAAAAACCTGTGATTGCCAAAGCTTCCGCTCCGACAATTGAAAATTCAAACAACACACAGGTATATCGAGCAGAAACCCATGCCAATGCTGCAGTAAGGGTTGGATAGTATGTAGTAGACATAAACCATCCCACGTAAAAGCCATACCTTTTGCCCATGGCAACCTCAGCATAGTCTACAATACCATTAACATATTCATAACGCGTTGCCATAATGGAAAATGTATAAGCACAGGCAACCATGATTGATCCACCTATAAGCCATGCCATAATTCCTAAAGGTAAGTTGCCTCCCGTTGCAGCAAGTACCTTTTCTGCCTTAAAAAACACACCACTTCCTATAACAATACCTACTACCATAGCAATCGCGGTAAATAGACCATACTTCTTTTTGAGACTTGAATCCACTATTATCGATCCTTCTTTCTTAATTCACCCAAACTTAAAGTTACTCTTATAAATGAGTATTCTCAAGAATGAGTCTTAGTATGTAAGAGGATTAAAAGAAGATGAAAGAAGCGTTTATCTTGAGATTACCTCAAAAGGGTATGGAAATGGAAAAAGAAGCCCTGGATTATTTGCCAAATCTCTTGTTCACATTCTAAAATAAAACACATCACCTTTACATAAAACATATGATAATACTATACGCTTATGAAAGGAATGAGCACTATGTATAATATCCCTAGCATGTATCAATGTCCCTATAACCCCAACACTCCAATGCATAACGCATATAATATGTTCCAGTGTCCTTATTTTGCTAATACCCCAGTATATAACCCGGACTTATGGAACCAGTTCCCTAACCAGTATCTTCCCTATACCAACCAAGCTAAGACCGATTATACAATCATATTGAAAGATTATGGACCTAACCCGTTTGTAGTTGATATTGAAGAGGCTACCAAACAAAATAACAACTTCCGTTTGGCTTTATGGACAGGAAAATACTTACAGCTTACCCTAATGAGCATCAATGTTGGTGAGGACATAGGTTTGGAGATC
This sequence comes from Pseudobacteroides sp., assembly GCF_036567765.1. Taxonomy (NCBI): domain Bacteria; kingdom Bacillati; phylum Bacillota; class Clostridia; order Eubacteriales; family Oscillospiraceae; genus Pseudobacteroides; species Pseudobacteroides sp. The sequence goes on along the minus strand of NZ_DATCTU010000060.1, from coordinate 24,757 downwards.
CACCCAAACCTTGATCAATTCATACGCATTGAGGAAGGTCAAGGTATTGTAAAAATGGGGGATCGTCAAGACAAGCTGGACTTTCAAGCTAATGTCAGTAATGATTTTGCATTTATTATACCTGCCGGAAAATGGCACAACTTAATAAATACAAGCAATAAGCCCCTAAAATTGTATTCTATCTATGCACCACCTCAGCATCCGCTCGGTACAGTTCATAAAACCAAAGAGGAGGCTGAAGCTGCTGAAGAAGGGCATGATCACTAAGATTAAAGAATATCGAAAACCGGGATAGTGAACAGTAGCCGACCAAGGTTGTATACCACCCTGCCCGGCTTCTTTATTTTTAGTCATCCTTTATAATACACATTTTTATTATTTTTGCCTAACCTTGAACCTTAGTACCGTTTTAAGCTTGTCTACTTCGGTCTTACGAGGGTCTGAAAGATATATTTCCCGATGCTTGAGTGAGCTTCTCTCATATCCCCTATCTCTACAGAATTGTTCCATCATTTTAAAGCTCCCAGGCTCATCATCATATGTTCCTAAATGAAGCATCTGACAACACATTCCCTCGGTTATGACGGAATACTTAATTTTATCAAGATAGTCATTAGGCTTCTTCTTTTTTGTTTCAGAAATAAACCTTTCAAATAATTCATCAGTTAAAAATTCCGGCTGACGAATCATAACGGAGTATGCATAGTTACTTTTGTCGGTTATTGACTTAGTTTTATCCACCAAATCCCATACTCCCTCAAGCGGAAAAACTGTATAATCATAAAATCCTTCAGGAATCTCCTTGCTTTTATAAGACATCTTTACCGCATAACTAAAGCTATAGAGTGCAGCAGTAGCCAAGGCAAATTCCTCACCATTGGGATCTCCTGTACCATCGATCGTTGCGAACTTAATTGACGGTACTTCTATAATACAAGGGCTATTCTTTGGCAAGTATAAATCCTTGAAAGCCTTTTTATAATCAATTTTCTTTATAGTCATAAGAGCCCTCCGTTTTGAATTTTAGGTGTATGCTTCTTTTCATATTGTAATAAAATTAGTATACTATTCTTAATTTGACAACTGTATGTCATATTAACAACATCCGTTGCTGTTACTGCTGCCTGAGCAGTCACAGCTCGGTTCACTTCCCGTCAGCCACCCCATAATAATTGCGTATGCACAGCCCACACCCGGCTTGACTTCTATTGCAGCAAAGGGACAGTTCTTTGCACAGGCACCGCATTCCATACATCCATCCTTGTTAATGATTCGAAGTTTCCTGTTTTGCAGCTCAAATACTTTATGAGGACATACTTCGATACATCTTCCGCATCCGGTGCATTTATTCGAATCAAGCTTTAAAGTAACAACATTTTTCAAATACCGATTCTTCATAGCTTCCTCCTTTAAATCCCTAAAAAGCCGTTAAGCAAAATCAGAATTGTGCCAATGATTATAGACACGGCAATTACAGGTACTGCTATTTTCATTTCCTTCAAAACTCCTGAAAATGAGGTGTATGTAGATGAGCCCGTAAAATTCATAGCATAAAACGCAGAAATACAAGGAAGTACCAGCAAATACCCCAGTCCTCTGATAAAACTGAATGTTGGTGATACCGTCCATCCACTTAAAACATTTATAACAGCAGCCCATATCAACCCTAAAAGCCACCCCTTCCATGCAAAGGCCCTGCCTGGAATCCAAGGAAGCAGAACAGGAGTTATCACGCAGCCTGTTATCAAAGCCCCTCCATACCCATAAAAGTCATATATTCCGAACGGGTTGGCAGTGACAAGGTTTAATAAAAATAAAATCCCGAAAATTATCAATGAGACCTTAAACGTTCCTACCAACTCCATCGGAGTCAAAACCAAACGGTCAATCAAATTGAACTTGACAGTACGCATTTCACCTGTAACTTTCATGCCTGAATTTATAAATTCTTTTATATCCGCTGCCCTTACCGGGCCGTAGATTACCTTAAATCCGGTTTGTTTCTCCACTTCATGGGCACTTACTCCAGGTGCACCCAATTGTGGTAATATCAATGTTCTATGAGTCGCAATATCATGAAGTCTTGTTTTACCAATTCGGCTTACAAGCTCTTTTGTCCCGAATGTGCCTTTCCCTGCAGCACACCATACATTAATGCCCTTTGTATCAAGGACTAAAATCCATGCATTAAGATCTGACAGCTCCCTTCTGAGGGTATCAAAGGTTAATTTGTAATTTGCAGTTACAAGTACAGGTGAATCCTTATCAGGGTTTCCTACAGCATATATACCAGGGTTTATTTTATAGTTCATTCTGTTAATTCCCCACCGGGCTTTCCACGCCCCAAATATATCGGAAATAACCAATTGAGTTGATACCCGTGGTACTATACCTGAAACTGTCTTCACTTCGCCAATTATCCAATGGTCTTTTTTATCATACTGAGTAATGGGGTCAATTGAACACTTTTGACTTCCTCCGCAACAGGACCTGTTTTTTTCCGCTGAAGATACGCCTTCTATATTGGGTACTTTAACTTTGGGTACTTTAACTTTGGGCTTAACCTTTATCACTTTGGCTTTAGGATCGCTATTATCGGAGCCGCAACAGCTTTTATTCTCCATGCCTTCCACCTCCAGTCAACAAACATTTACAGCTTGGAGCCTTACTTTTTAATGCAGCAATTTTGTGAAGCATCGACTTATCATTATTGAATTCTGCATCGCCGCAAAGCCATCCAGGCAAAAGTGAAAGAATGCTCAATAAGTGCTTCGTATACTCATTCTCATCAATTCTATAATAAACCCACTTTCCTTCTCTTCTGTCTTTTATTATTTTTGACTGCTTGAGAATTGCAAGCTGCCGCGAAACCCTCGGCTGGGACATATCAAGAGCTGCAAAAATTTCACATACACACAGCTCATTATTAAGCAGCAGCAATAAAATCCGCAGCCTTGTTCTATCCGAGAGAATGCTGAATAAATCTAGCAAATCATCCATTTCATATACTCCCTTCACATTATCATATATACATATAATTATATGATTATTGAATGAAAATGTAAATAAGCATATATCCTTCAGCAACATTGCCTGTGCTGAAGAAGGAACTGTCAATACCAATGTTGTTTCTTCAGTTTACTCAGTAGCAGCTAATGCTGCTGAGCTAATAGGTTATAATAGCAAATGTCTTTCCAGCAACCATTAGTGATAGTAGAAAATATGCTTGGATATACTCGAAGTATCAGGGCTTGATTTAAGTAAAAGTTGCAGATGCCAACTACCTATTGATAAGCTTGTATGGAGTTTTCCTTTAGAAAACTTAGGTAATGGGAAGCACTGCTTGAAATAAATATAGTTAAATTATACAATTTTGTATCATTTAACCAAATATTAGAAATATAATGAAATTATTTATTAATTAATTATTGATAGGGGTATTAGTTTGGAATGGTATTTGAAAGTTTTAAAGAATTATGTTAATTTTAGCAGAAGGGCAAGGCGTAAGGAATATTGGATGTTTGAATTGTTCAACATCAGTATAATGCTAGCACTATATATTCTTGACTTGTTAGTCAGTCCCATTTTTAAGAGCTTGTACTTGTTGTATACGTTAGCAGTTTTTCTTCCTACACTTGGAGTAATTGTCAGAAGACTTCACGACATTGGATAACCCTAGCTAATCCGGGTCTTCATAAGGTTAAGACCAATGATTGTGCAGCCAACCGAAAACATAATTATTCCTGCTAGCCCTATGTAAATGGAAACAGCAGATACTACTGCATAAAATAGTGCTCCCGAAAGAAATAGCACCCCTCCAAGCTTATTAAACTCTTTAAACCGTATAAGTGCTACTCCGAGCAAAAGTACGCCTATCAGTAATATCACCTGAAAACCGTAGGAGAAAATTGTATTAATGGGATGATTCAAAATGATATTATTTCTCAAAAGTCCAACTGAGGAGTGGTTCTCAGCAATAATCGGATATAGAAATATTTCCTGGACAAGTTGGGCTGCCTGAAAGATATATGCAGTTGTGATGAAAAAATAACCTGCAAAGCCCAACCAACCGGATTTTTCATACATCCTGGTATATAACGCCGTGAAGCCGAAAACCATCATTATGATACCCGGCAGGGCAAGTGAAGTAATCCATATCCAGTTGGGGTGGCTAACCACTTTAGAAAAATCCTTTGTCATCTCATGCACAGGCAGCAAAAGCGTAAAGCAGACCGCATAAGCAGCAAATAAAAATCCTCCTGCTATAATCGAATAAGCACCAAGTTTTTGTAAAAAAGATAGTTTCATTTTTATTCCCCCAATAATTTCTCTTATTTCAACCTTGTAAAACCACGATTATTCTGCGTTATTAATTACCCAGATCCTTTTTAAAGGAATTTCCAATTTTATATCACCATCCAGCTTATCATTGTTCCTATGAGTTGATCCAAAGTCGGTCTATCTACAGGTGCATCAGTAGCTTTGACCTGCACACAAATCCTGGGACTTTCAAACCCCATGGCTCCCTGAGCAGCCAGAATATCTACGCCTTTATCAGGACCCTCAGGACTAACATATGTTATAAATCCTTTTGCCCTAAGTATGGAATCCACTACTTTAGCCATCCCATGACCTTTATATTTTCTTATGAGCATATCTCTTATATTATCAATAGCATCCACTTCTATATCTCTTTGAATTGCATCATCAGATTCATCTATATCACAATCAGATTCCCTATTGAATATTTCCTATTTTCTTCAAGGAATCTATTCTCATGTTCACCGTGTTTTCCTGCCCTACAAAACCATATAGCCATGGCATCCCACTCCTTTTACAAAATTTCCAATTGATTGGTAATTCTTCATGCAATTTCTCAATTTAGTTTGTTCATTATCTCCCTGAAGCTCTCCAAAGCAGCTTCTATGTTCTATACAATATCATTTGCAAGTTCATCAGGATCAGGCAGATTTTTCAAATCTTCTAGACTCTTATCCTTGATCCAAGTGATATCAAGGCTTGTTTTGTCCAGGTTTACAATATCCTCACAAGTAAATTTCCTCCATATGCCTTCCAGATTTGTATCAGGATTCCATGTTTCCTCCCTATTATGCCTATTTTGACGGTTATAGCACTTTATGAATTCATCCAGATCATCTACCTTTAAAGGATTTTTCTTTAGAATACTTCTGTTGGAATCCTTAAGATTGTATGGAGCTCTGTAGTTTCAAGAAGCTTTTTTCTGACTGTTTCTCCAGTTAATCTCCATAGCCAACTCCGTCATCCCCTAAGGTATTGCAAAAGCTCTATATTTTTGACACAACACTTGATGTGTTATTTTCACTCATTAATTTCTCCCCCTGCCAGACTTGTAAAATTCTCTTCAATCTCCTCTATAGTACTTCCAGGTGATATTGATTTCCAATTGAAGGATGATTTAACCGCTGTCCCGCTATTCCTCTGTAATACCATATTGTTTCAAAAGCTCTTTTGCCTTCTTCATTCCCTCATCAGTTATAACAACTGACTTTGAACGGTGTCCACCTTTAATCAAATCCTCTTCGGTTAGTTCATCAAGTATGCCATAGTCGTATCCCTTCCATGTCCTACGGTACTGTATACCGAATTCATTTTCTTCCCAGGATGTAAGGTGCAACAGCATCAGAGTCAATTCTTTGACTTTCTCTTTTATATCTTTTTTCTCCATTTATAACCCTCCTAAAAAACTATATGCAAACTGCCATGCAAGATCAGTAAGTTTTACACTTGTCAAGTAAATCCCCCACCTAAATATCAAACAAATCTCTTAAGTCATCACTGGACAAATTACTTATAAAGGTCTCTCCAGGCTTTATGATACTTTCTATCAGATCCTTTTTCCTATCCTGCAGCCGAGCTATTTTTTCTTCAATTGTTCCGGCGGTAAGCAGCTTGTATACATTAACAACATTCTTCTGCCCCATTCTATGGGCCCTGTCACTGGCCTGGTTTTCAACCGCCGGATTCCACCATGGGTCAAAATGTATTACAATATCTGCTTTGGTAAGATTAATTCCGGTACCGCCAGCCTTAAGAGATATTAGAAATACAGCTTCTATATCACTATTAAAATTATCAATTTCCATCACTCTTTCATGAGGAGTCATGGTACCGTCAAGATAATAATGGTTGATATTGTTTTTTATAAGCTCATTTCTCAATATTTTAAGCAGCTTTGTAAACTGTGAAAACAAAAGCACGCTGTGCCCTGAGCCTATGGATTCGGCAATAAGCTCCAGGGCCTGATCCAGCTTGCCGCTCCCGCCCTTGTAATCATCCAAAAAAGTGCCTGGATGGGCACATATTTGCCTGAGCCTTGTCAGAGCAGCCAATATTTCAAGCCTGTTATTTTCTATACCCGTATCTTGAATTTTTGACTTCAGCTCATTCTTCACCTGTTTATAATAAGCCACATAAAGTTTCTTTTGCTCTTTAGCCATTTCGGAAAAATATTGAGACTCAAGTTTTTCTGGCAACTCCTTCAAAACATCCTTCTTAAGCCTTCGCAGTATAAATGGCTTTACAAGATTTGAAAGCTCCTCTTCCTTTTTCTTATCATTACCATATGTGATGGGTTCCTCATATATAGAGGTAAATTCACTTCTGCTTAAAAGATATCCCGGCATTATAAAGTCAAATATGGACCATATTTCGCTCAACCTGTTTTCAATAGGTGTACCGGTCATGGCAAACCTGCAGTTCGCATTCAATTCCTTTACACTGCCCGCATTTAATGTCAGTGGGTTTTTTATGTTCTGTGCTTCATCAAGAAACACATACTGAAATTTTATTTTTTTATAATCCTCAATATCATTTTTTAATGCCCCGTATGACGTGACGCCCAGGTCATAATCCTTCAATGCCATGATTTGCAGCGTTCTTCTTTCTTTTGTCCCGTTGATAACTGTAACCTTTAAATCAGGTGTAAACTTTTCCGCTTCAATCTTCCAATTATATACAACAGAAGTCGGTGCCACAACTATTGAAGGCAAATCCCTATTCTTCTCAGCTGACATAAAGGCTAGAACCTGAAGGGTCTTGCCAAGGCCCATATCATCTGCGAGAATTCCCCCAAAGGAATAAGATGCCATAGCCCTGAGCCATTGTACTCCTGTAGCCTGATAATCCCTCAAAACTCCTTTTAATCTATCATTAAAGAGTATCTCACTATCCATATGTTTTGACAGGTTGTTAATATAGCTTCTGAGCGTTGAATCCATCTCCACATCTTCCATGCCGTTTTTCTTTAGATAATTGTCAATATAAAGGCATTTATTTGAAGGCATCTCAATAATTCCATCCTTTATATTTCCTTTATCAATGCCAAGCCCCTTTATAAGTTCTGCAAATTTGCTGCTTTCAACGCTTGCAAGGTTTATTATTGAGCCATTCTTCAGCCTGTAATACTTTTTGCCGTTTTTAATGCTTTCTAAAAGCCCAATCAACTCATCATCGCTTATATTTTCCAGGTTTATGTTCATATGAATAATGGACTCGTCTCCTGAAAGTGAAAGCCCAAAGATACTTACATTCCTCACATGCAGCTTCTTAAAATCTTCAGAATAATATACCTGGCATATTTTTTTAAGACTTTGTAAATTATCCGTTAAAAGCAAAATTATCCTTTCCACATCATCCAAAATATAAAGCTTCCCCTGTTCTTTAAATCCATAGCCTTTAAGGGCATTCTCTACTTCCCTTTCAGCATCCGGCTCCCTTATACTTTTATCCTTGCCAATTTCATTCAATGGATTTATTACCTTTTCTCCATAGCAATGTTCTATCTTTGACACTATTCCTTTTGCTGCAATATCAAAATAAGCCTTTGATACAAGGCTGTTTTTATTTAAATCCTCCAGAAATTCCTTATCAATGGAAATGTCCAAGTCATTCCTGTATTTATCATAAAAATTCTTTTTAAAAATCTTCCTATCTTCATTACTTATTTTAAGACTGACAACACATTCATTGTTTTTATACCCGTATATGCTTTTAAGAACCTCCCTGCTGCTTTTTTGAGGCCTTGCCACCATGCCGGTAACTTTGGAAAATATATACCTGTAGTTGACGGTAACTGGTTCAAAGTCTCCGATATCGCTATAATCTAAACTCATTACAGCAAAATCAGATTCTTTGTCTATAGAAATTTTTATGCCAAATTTGTCGGAAAAATATATTTTTTGGGAATTTCTATGATAGACTATGCTTTCTCTTTTATCCCATAAAAAGTCCAGCAGGCTTTCCATTTCATATTCATAAAAAACCAAATCTCCGGTATGAAGCTCTTCTTTTTCCCTATCAATTCCGTTTCCCAAATGTTTTCTGCGTGTCCAAAGAGTGGATAGAAAATCCATAATATCTTTTCCTACCATGTCAAAAGCCATCTTATCCGGCTCAAAAATAAAACTCTTCCCAAAATGATAAGGCCTAAATGCTGACAAAGCTTCAAGAAACTGTCCTACATTATTTATCTTATAAACCTTGTCCATGCCAATATAAAGAGACAACTTAAAAAAGCCTGTTTCCTCGCATGGAGAAAAGCAGCATTCCAGCTTTATGGGAATTTTGCCGTAAGCTGCATTTAATCCCTTTCCAAATGAAGTCTTTCTAAAATCTATAATATTTTTATCCATATATAAACACCATACACTTACCAATTATCAATTAGCCAGCTCAAACCTTGATTTATCCTCAATCCTAAACATGGAAGCGATAAGCACCTCATCTTCTTCCTCAACTACATCTTTTTTTATGGTTTTAATCTCCACATATTCATCCTCTTTTCCAACTTCCCTCTCAATATTCAATGAATAAATAAGATTAAACCTGTCGAAAATGGAATGTTCCTTTAAATCTGTAAGACAAATCAGCTGTGTGTTATATTTCCTTGAAATCTCAAATAATGGCTTCAAAAGATGCTCCGATGTTATAGGCCCAAAAGGGTTGTCCATTATAAGAACTTTACTATCGGTACTTGCTCCCATTATATTATTGCCCCTCATATAAGTAAGCAAAGAAATAAATACCACAAAAGCACTTACAAACTTCTCTCCCCCTGAATTTTCTTCTATAACTTGCTTCCATGTTTTTTTCTTAAGCTTGTTAGGCTCAATTTTCATAAGAATTATTTCGATCTTTTTGATACCCACAAGCCTATCAAAAAGATCATAGGTAGCTATCTCATTTGTCAAAAGACCATCCATAGGTTTCCCCTGCTTGTACAGGCTCACACAATTCCTTATGGTGTTTTTAATGTATTCCTTCAAGGAAATAGTTTCCAGCGTGTCTTTTTCTGGCAGGTTTATTATGAGCATCTTGACCCTTTTCCCATCCAGCTCAATGGTAGAATTTCGGTCTATACTGTTCATTTCATCATATACATTTAAGAGATAGCTTAATGTATTATCTATGATACAGTTTTCCATACTATCGATCTTTTTTAAATCTATTGAATGCTGCATAAGCTTTCTGTCAATCTGCATATAAACCCTGTTAAATGCGTTTAAAGCTAGTTGGGGCTGATACCTCTTATTACCGTCTAATATAGAACCAAAGAGGTTTTTAAATACATCTGCTTTGCCCGAAAATTCCAATTCAATGTCGTTGTAGAGACCCACAAGCATATTTTTATGGTCATAAATAGCAGCTTCAATGTCTTTGAATTCTTTCACAAGGCCTTTTACATTCTCCTCCAGTTTTCCTTCAATGGGTATTATATCTGTCACCTTTGAAGCAAATCCTGCATACTCTTCCAAAGAATACCTCAGCCGTTCAACACTGCCAAGAGAAGCTTTTATAAGTGCAAGCTCCTTTTCCATAATCTTTATGTTTTCCCTTAAAGCCTTCTTCTCTCCGTCATAATCAAGCTTTCTTATTTCATCGGGGTTTTTAGGCTTGTCATACCCGCACCTTTGATGTATGTTCTTCATCATATATTTGAGGTCGGAATTTAACTCTGCAATCTTAAACTGGAGTTGGTTCTTTTCAAGGGACAATTCTTCTATTTTAGATAATACTGATGCAATTTCTTCTTGAATCCGGCTGTACTCATCCCTGCTAAATTCCATTCCCATATAAGATTCCTCAGCAATGCCATACTCCTTGATCTTATGGAGTTTATCCTTCTTTTGTTCCCTATAATCCTCAATTATATCCATGAGGTTATGGATTTTACCGCCCATTTGGGACGAGAGAGCCGCACGTTTGGCTTCAAGGTTTTCTATAGCTTCATCTAACATTTTACCTGCTTTTGCTTCAGTGTATTTGCTAAGATTTGATTTTTCCTTCTCCAGCATCAAACCAAGGTTTGAAACCTTTAAACTTCCGGCATTGATGCTTTCCCTAATTTTGAAAACCTGGTTCTCCAATGCATCATGATTTGCCAAAAGATTTTTCCTGTCTTTCTCTTTTTGCCCTTTGTTTTCCAAATCATGATAATAACCTTCCAGCCTTCTTAAAAAGCCCTCTATGTCTTGCCTCTTCTTAATGATATCCGCCTTTTCTTTTTCCAGCTCGCCCAGCTTTTCGCCATTCAATCTGCCTTCTTCTTTCAGATAGGTTATTTCCTTTTCAGCATCAGTAATTTCCACAAGATTCCGTACCATAGCTTCATTAATGTTCTTCATGTCTTTCAAAAACTTATCAGTGCCATCCCGAGTATATGAAAAACCCTCCACATTTAGTATAGCAATTTCCGTGTTCTTAACAGCACTTCTTACATTCATTAGAATTTCATTGTTTTTATTAATCTTTATGTTAATTTCATCAATCGCTTCTTTTAAATAATTTTTATTCAGAATCCTGTCATCAAAGGCAATTAGAAAATTCAGATCACATAAACAATGTATATTATTACCAGACTTTATATCCAGCACATTCTCCAGCTTTTCCCTTACCAATATTGGCACTACTGAAGTAAGCATTGCTTTAACTTCTAGTTCCTGTATTCTTTCCAAATCCTTTTTTGAAACAATCAGTGAGTATGGAAGAAATGGATTGTTTTTAACAAGCTTTATTTTAGCATTTTTATTTTCTGTTAATCCCTTTAGCCATTCAAATCCAAATTCTACAAATATGTTGCTTTCATCAAATATCTTTTTGATTTCATCTGCCAGATCAAAAACCTTTCCGGTTTCATACATTGAAAGCTGCTTTTTAAGAATGGAGTTTTCAAGGTTTATATCGTTTATTATCTTGTGATATTTTTCCAAATCCGATCCAAGAACGGATAATATCCTCTCCTTGTCGAATATACTCTCTTCTCCAAGCTCATAAGCCCTTAAAACCTGTAAAAGCTTAGACTTTTCGCTCTCAAAAGCATCTATTTCTCCTTGTTTCTTGCTCTTTTCAACTGCCAAAAGAGTATTTTTATCACGTAAATCCTTTGATCTATTATCCAATTCATCCAGCTTTTCGATATCACTATGACTTTTCTCTCTAAGCTTACTTAAATAATCTGCAATATTATTTTCCTCAACTGAAAGTCTTTCCAACAACTCACTAAGACTTTCCTTGTCATACCCTCCATTGATTGTATTTTTTACAGGATTAAAATCAGGGTATGATGATTTTATAACAGCCTCAGCTTCTTCAACAACAGCTATTCTTCCTCTTATACTTATTAGTGCATCATCTATTGAGGATATTTCCCTTTTTATCCTAACAATTTCCTCATTTGTTTCGGACATTTTGGATTTTTCATTTGCAATACTGAATTTTTGAGCCTCAAGGGTTTTTTCAAGGTACGAAACCTTCTCTTTATATTTTTCCTTCAGGGAGTACTCAATATCACACAGCATACTTTTTACATCTTCCTGCTTCAAGCTTTCTTTTTCCAATTCAGTTTGAAACTTGGATATTTTTGTATTGAGGTTTTTTATTTCATCACTAAGCTTTATGCAATCCAAAGTATTTTTGCTTTTCTCAAGCCTGGATTTTTCATCGCCAAGTACAGAAATTCCCTTTTCAAGCTCCTCTGTTCTTTCCTTTTGCTTATCCAATAAATCCGTCGTTTCATGATATTCTGAAGACAGCTTTTCATATTCCAGCTCTATTATCTTACCATCCGTATTTTTGACGGCTTCAGAAATCTCGTTTCTTTTTTGTTCCAAAACTTTGGTTTCTCTTTCTGTGAACAAATAGGCATTGCCCAGATCATGATTCACATTTTCAGACTTCTGGGTTAATTGGCGTAAATTGTCAAGACTTTCAATCAGCCTTCTTGCCTTCACTTTAAAGTCCTCAAACACTTCCTTTTCCCTTATCATATCCTCATTTTTCACCAATTGCTCCGCATGATTTTTAATGAGTTCTTTGATATTCTCAATAGAATTACTGTTCTTATTAAGCTGTTCTTCAATAGTCGGAATAAACCATTTCTTAATAAGCAACCCGTTTGTCTTGCAGTCATTGAAGAATGAGTTCAGCCCTGCTTCAGATTCATTGATTTTAACCATCAGGTTTTTCCATTCCAGTTGGTTGATTTTATAGTTTAACAGCCTTCTGGCATATTCCTTTTTATCATCAGGCAAATCCCACCTGAACAGCCACACATCATTGCCTTCCTTTTCTGCATTGGAAAGGTTTTTTATAACCTTATCAAATTCCAGTAGCTTGACAAACCCTCTGTTTTCCTCTAAAAGTTCAATATTTTTAATATCAAAGCTGCTATGGGATTCGTACTCAGATATAAAAGTAACAACTTTTATATTTTCGCCTTCATCTTCGTCGGTGCCTCTGCCGAGAATCCTTTTTATTCCTATGCCTGTAAGCACTTTCTTAGGGCTGTCGTCAATTATCCACTCTATCATTATATAAACAGGTGCCTTTGAGTTTGAAAAATAACTTTTAAACAGCCTGTCCTTAAGCCTTTGCTTTGGAATAATAGGCTGCATCATCATCTGGACAAGAACTGTTTTGCCGCCTCCGTTCTGCAGGTTTAATAGAGTATCCTCACCCTTGAAGAAATCAAATGTCTGGTCATAGATATGCCTGTTGTCATTATATGTGAAATTTATAAATCTTATCTTTGAAATCCTTGCCATCAGTACATTCCAAACCTTTCTAAAATCTATTTATTCATAATTATAAAGCAAAACCATACATTATTCGTTTCCTAAAATCCTATTAATTACTTCCAGCCTTGAGCCATCAAGAAAATTGTATGTCATAAGGTTGGTAAACTTGTTTGTAGGCCTTATATCATCCTCAACAGCATCAAATATCAAAAGCCCATGCTTTCCCAAAAATCCGCACACACTTCTTATATAACCATATTTTGTTTTCCTTTTTCCAGCTTCATCAAGTTGGAGAGCATCCCAGTGCTCGTACAGAGCCGTTATATTAAGTGAAGCCTCCTCCTGCTCCTTCGCAATATTCTTCTTGGAGTTTGCATACCTGAGCCTTGATGTTACAACCTCTTCAAGCTCCGAAACCCTTATAAAATCTCTGGATTTTACAAAGCTGCCCTTTCCGCTGAAAAATACGGTAATTATTATAATGATTATATACTGGGACAAATAAAAGTCAATCTTTCTTGCATCATAGCTAATAGCCTTCTGTAAATCCATGTCTCTTATACCAATCACATCATTCTCTTCATCGGGTAATAGATAAACCACCTGGTTGTACTTCTCTATGGTTACATTGCTTTCTCTGGCCATTATATCAAGAAGCCCTCTTACTTCACTGTCTGAATAATCAATGTATAAATCCCTGTTATTTTCAAATGTAAGCTCTCCTTCCTTCAGGAGAAAATAATATATTCTCATTGCCTTTTCAAGATTCAACTCATTCAATTGCCATTCACCTCAACCTTAAACAATAAATCAGGACAATTAAGCCCTGTTACACTTTCTTCCGAAAATAATCCTTCATCTCTCAAAGCTGGAAGCTTTTGAGGCACGAAAACCGACTCTTTCCTAGAAAGGAGTATTTTGAAGTTTTTTATGGTGTTATATACCGTATTTCTACTTATCAGCTCAAGAACGCAATATTTTATATCAAATGCCTCGGATGGATTGAAAACAGTCTTTTCCTTCTGCTTCATTATTGTGGTAAAGTCTATTTCCTTAATACTTGTAAGCTGCAAAAGCACATTGGTCAGAATTTTAAGATCAGGGACAAACTTGGCATAATCCTCGTGAAGCTCTTTAACAAGGTGGGAAAGTGATATCTCATTATCCTTACTCAACATGGCATTTTTGCATATAATCTCAAATATATCCACATACATCTCATTTATTTTACGTATCTTGATCTCATTTTCACTTTCGAACCTGTTAAACTGCCGATCCGTCATAAGATATGAGCTGGTTTCATAGTTTTCGTCCAATGCTGAAATTCTCTGCTCCTTAAGTGCTTTTTTAATGTTGAAAATCTTATCCAAACCGGGTTTAAAAAGAGGCCTTAAAATTTTAACTATCGGTAATGCCAGCTCAGGGTTTTCTTCAAACTTCTTAACAACATGCTCCTCAAAATCAAGCCTGTTTTCAAAGCCGATAAACAGTATATTATCAACTGCCTCATTGTATATTTTTTGCAGCTCCTGCTGTTTTAACAGGAGGTTGGACTGCTCACCAATCATATATTTGAGCTTACTCTTAATATAAGCTATATTTTCAATTTCCTTGTCAACTGCATCCCTGTTAATGGCAAATGAGTTGCTCTCCAAAATAGAGGCCTCAACCTTGCCAATCAACTCATAAAGGTTGTCATATCCTTCTTTCTGCTCGTTTATAGCAGAAAAAGTGCTGTTATAAATACTTTCATACTCATCAATCCCAGCATTTCCTATATCTTCCTTAACTCTTTTTATAAAATAGTTTATTCTCTGTATCTGGGTCTTACTGATATTAAATAAGCTATCTACATTATTTCTGGCACCGTTGAAGTTCCTTTTTTTAATGGAAAGACCAAGCTTGAACTGCTCAATGGAAACCTTCATTGCATCTTCAATTTCCAATGTATTGAACATAAACTTGTATCCCTGAGGTGTCATATAATATGAGTAAACTACTTCATTCCCAACCATAACCCTTTTATCATCAATCAGCTTTACATTTATTTTTTCTTCTTTATTCTTCTGGAAATCATATGTGGTAAAATAGTGAGGTATGCCGCTATTTTGCAGGCAATCCTTGATAAGATAGTCTGCTATATTTAAATATTCCTCATCAGGAATGTTTTTCTTTAAAAAGTCTATGTCCAGCCTTCTTATATAACCTGCCACTTCATTTTTAGAACAAACTTCCTCAACCAACGACTTCTCCATAATGAAGCATAAAACCAGCATTACCAGATTTATTGCTTCCGAACCGTCAAACTCATAGTTTCTGAATTTGATTTTTCTTGATACCCTCGTTGTGATAAAATCCACTATGGCAACAATCTCAGCTCGTCTGTGGAAGTCTTTTAAGAATTCGTAAACCAAATTACCCCTGCTTTCATTAAATATATATAATAAGGAATTAACTATGTACATTATACTATTATGATTAATAATTTCAATGGAAAACTTAATTTCATATCAAACAGCACTTATCTTGATCACTTTATAATTTAACAAAGTACCTTCACTGTCTGCATTATGATACCAGCGGAAAAGCAATGCTCTCCAAATTATATTCTTTTGCTAATGAAAGTTAATTTTTATGGCAATCGGCAAGCAGCCTCTCCTCATCGTCATTTCCGCCATGCCGGACAGGACCTACAGCATGTATAATATATTTTGCAGGCAACTTATATCCTTTTGTTATCTTTGCTTGTCCGACCTCACAACCGCTAAGCGTTTGGCACTCAGCTAGTGGTCCGGCAGCTCTATGGATTGCCCCGTCAGCACCTCACTTTCAAATTTTATCATCCAATCCAGTATTACTGTATTATAATAAATCTTTTTATTTGAAAAAACAAATAAAAGCCATCATTTAGTTAGCTTTTTAATTATTATTTATAACCTGAATTTTAACGGTAATGATCTGTAATCTGTCCCTTTATTACTCCTAACTCAGATATGTAACAACATTCTGATCAAATAATAAGCAATAGGTAAAAATACCGCCGGAAGCATGTTAGCCACCTTGATGCTGCGTATCTCCAAAATATTTAAACCAATGCCTAAAATAAGAATATTTCCGACTAGGGACATCTGATTTATTACCTCGGGGGTCAAAAGGGGTTTTAAATATCCTGCAAGAAGCGTAATTGAACCCTGGTAAAGAAGTACCGGTATCGCTGAGAAAAGAACACCTACTCCCATTGTTGCACTAAAAATAAAAGCACTTATACAATCCAGTATTGACTTAGCATAAATTGTATTGGTATTTCCATTAAGGCCTTCCTCCAGAGATCCTACAATTGCCATTGCACCTACACAAAACAAGAGGGTTGTAGTTACAAAACCTTCAGAAAAATTGCCTCCCGAACCCGGAAGCTTCTTTTGGATAAACTCCGCAAACCTGTTTAATCTCTGTTCAATACCTATCGCCTCTCCTATTATGGAACCCACAACAAGACAAATTATCATGACCATTATATCCTTACTCTCAAGTTTACCATCGGATGCAACCCTAAAAACCGCAGAAAGAGTGCCCGATAGTCCTATTATAATAACAGACAACCCTAATGCCTGCATGATAATTGACTTAAATCTTTCGGATAATTTGCCTTTTATAAGCATCCCTAGCAAAGCACCACCTATTATTACAACTGCATTTACTACACTTCCTTGAACTGGCATGATCTCCTCCTAAAGTATAAATTATTGGCAATAGCACCCAATTTATTAGAGCTTCGAAATTATTACAGAAAAATAGTACCAATTTATCTGGCACTATTTTTCTGATCTTATATTTGAACAAAATATATTTAAGCATTTCTGCCTTATAGACTATCACCAAAATCATCTCTGAACTTTGCAACAAGTTTAGCCTGCCAATCTGAAACAGCAGTTAATTTACCGAAGAAGAAACGCAACACCTTAGGCTCCTCTACAAAAGATATTCCCCCGATTAACTTACGGTTTTCATAAAGCCATTTAATACGGTCTACAGCATAATTTACCTGTGAAAGGGTAAATACACGTCTGGGCATTGCCAAACGCAGCAGTTCCATATTGGCAAAATGCTCATTTCCGTTTTCATCCCTTTGTTCAGATATGGTTCCTCTTTCCATGCCACGTATACCGCTTACAATGTATAATGCTGATGCAAGTGCACCTGCTGGATACTGGCTTTGCGGAATATGGTCAACAAACTCGCTGGCATTGAGATGACAACCCAAGCCGCCTGGAGGTGTGACAACAGGAACACCGCTTTCCTTCAGCTTTTCACACATGTAAGCAATAAATTGAGGTCCCTGGCTGATCATATTCTCATCCATAGTTTCATCAAGTCCGACGGCGATTGCTTCTATCTCGCGCACAGACATTCCGCCATATGTTAGAAAGCCTTCGTAAAGTGTTATGAGCTCTCGGAGCTTCATATATATATCCCTGTTTCTGGTACAAATGCCGCCGCCGCGAGCACATCCAAGTTTTCGTGCAGAAAAGTAAATGATATCCGAAAGGTCTGCTATAGCACGGGTAATATCCCGGATGCTCATATCCTTGCACTTTTCTTCACGGGACTTGATGAAATAAAGGTTATCTGCCAGAAGGCTTGCATCCAATACAAGCATAAGACCAAATTCATCACACACTTTTCGAATTTCTTGCATATTCTCAAGTGAGTGTGGTTGACCGCCAACTAGATTAGTGCCTGTTTCCATACGAACAAAAGCAATTTTTTCAGCACCATACTTAGAAATAAGCCCTCTTAGCTTTGCAATGTCCATATTACCTTTAAATGGGTATGTACTGGTAGTATTTAACCCTTCATCAATGATTATCTCTTCAACTGAACCGCCATTTAATGTTATATGGGCTTTAGTTGTTGTAAAGTGATAATTCATAGGGATAATGTCTCCTGGCTTCACATATGCCTTAGAAAGAATGTTTTCACATGCTCTTCCTTGGTGGGCCGGCAAAAAATATTCCATCCCGAAAATTTCTTTTATTCTATCTTCGAGCTTTGTAAAGGTTGCAGAACCCGCATAACTATCGTCAGATTCCATCATAGCTGCAAGCTGCTTGTCACTCATTGCATTTACCCCGCTATCAGTGAGCATGTCCAAAAAAATGTCACAGTTTTTTAATAAAAACGTGTTGTTCCCTGCCTCGCTAATAGCTTCAAGTCGACGTTCAATTGGGACAAGGTTTAACTTTTGCACTATCCTTACCTTATGCATTTCCAAAGGCACTTTGTCTCCATAAAAAAATTTAACTTCCGCCATACATTAATCACACCCCTGTTTTATAATAATTTTTCAGACAGGCATTATAGGATAGTGCGGTTTAGGAACCAACCACAAAATACAAAATACCCTTTTTACAGGGTATTTTGAAAGAAAAGTTCTTAATTGGACCTTGTAAGCTTTATTTGCATAATTGCACGAATTTCAAAACAATCTCAATCCTGCAAAATTGGCTTGCAATTAATATGAAACTTTACTTAATAATAGTATTTTTCTACTATAATACCATGCTACTAATAATATTTTATGACTAAGATATAAAATATTCAATAATTATTTTACAGAAAGCATAAATATATTACTGATATAATGTTTTAAAATAATATATTATAATGTATTGAAAAGCAATGATTGTTTCCCTTCATAAAATAATATTGCTTTGAATGGTATTGACAAATGGATCGAATTATCTAATACTAGAAAACGAATGAAACAAGAGACGAGGTGTGAGATGAGGATAAGATTAGCAACCATGGAAGACTTGAATGCAATTACCAAAGTAGAAGCCATCTGCTTCCCACAAGCAGAAGCAGCAACAAAAGAATCCTTTCGCAAGAGGCTTGAAATATTTCCGAATCACTTCTGGCTCTTAGAAGATAAGGGACAAATCGTCAGTATTGTCAATGGGATGGCTACAGATCTGGAAATATTACAGGATGCGATGTTTGAAGATGCATCAATGCATGATGAGAATGGTGCATGGCAGATGATCTTTGGAGCTGAGACGGTTCCTAATTATCGCAGACAAGGCTGTATGGAGAGATTGATGAAGCATGTGATTGAAGAAGTTCGATCTCAAGGAAGAAAGGGATTGGTACTGACTTGTAAAGAAGGACTGGTGCATTATTATGAGAAGTTTGGCTTTGTGAGCGAAGGCAAGTCAGAATCATCACATGGCGGAGCTACTTGGTTTAATATGAGGCTGTCATTTTAGCATTAAATAGTAGAGCCTCAGTTCATTTCTTGTTCTCTCTTTTCATCTATTAATATTCATAATTGCATTTTATTTACCAATTCCCGGCAGTCTAAGGCAAGCTTTATTCTCCGGCAGCAATGCTTCAGGTTCTACAAGGACTAAGATATATACTGAATTGAATTTTCTCACAATCTCCTTTGTTTGTTCTATCATTGGAAGTTGGTCTTCACCGACAGGAACAGTTGTTGCTTTAAATGCAGTTATGTCCGCAGTCTGACTTATAGGGTAGGAGAAATTGACTATCAAACATACTTAATTGCTGTAAACATTCCACCCATAGGCTTTTGCATATTATTTGACATATGGTGAGGTATGTGGCAATGAAAAGGCCATATACCAGGGTTATTTGCATAGAATTCAACATCGTAAGTTTCTCCCGATGCAACATTTATTGTATTCTTCACAATGCGGTTCTCAATAGGAATACTGTTACCATCACTTGCCGAAACAATGAATTGATGTCCGTGAATATGTATTGGATGTGCATCATGGCCAATATTCCCAAGTCTTACCCTTACATTTTCACCTATTTTTGTCGTAAGCAGAGTTGTAAATGGAAAACATCGTCCATTCATAGTAAAGAAATTAAAATCGTTATTCATCGGATCAATATCATACACTCCTGGTTTTACTTCACCCATTTTTAGCCCATTTACATGGAATTCCTGCAGCATAATAAAATAGTCTCTGTGAACATATTGATTCTGTGGGTTTGGCTCCAGTATAATGAATGCTCCTCCCAGACCCATCATTTCCTGTTTCACCGAGTAAAAATGTGTATGGTACATGTGTGTACCTGGCGGATTGGTTATTCTGAAATGATAGTCAAAATACTTTCCGGGATCTATCTTAGGCGAAGGCTCGACGTCTGGAACACCATCCATAACATTCGGCACATCTAGTCCGTGCCAATGAATGCTGGTTGGCTCCGGCAGCTTGTTTATTACACGTATATTTACGTAATCTCCAGGATATACCTGTATTGTAGGACCCGGCATGCTTCCATTGTATCCCCATGCATTAATGAATAAACCTGAAAGCATTTCACTTTTAACAGGTTCGGCAACAAGTTCAAAATACTTAACTCCATTATGTAATGTATATGGCAAATCAGGAACATCAGGAGTAATGACCATAGTAACCCCTCCTGTAGTAATTGGTTTATATCAGTATACTGAATCAAAGTTATATATGTTACAAAAGGTATGCTTTACTGTTCACATCATTTACAAAACATACATACTATGTAACATCAATACCAAACATAGGGCATTATTACCACATATGCATTCTGGCACTGACCCACTCATTCATCAAGTACAAATTAAAGGCCTCTCATCAATCATCTATGGCATGCGACCTGCAATCCTTTTCCATTTATCATAGTTAAGTTTGTACTTACCAAAACTTACATAGAAGATTTTCGTAGCTGGCGTCGAAATAAATTATGTAAACTATTTTGTTAAGGAGGAAATGAATAATGCCTTTTAAGAAATTCCTAATATCAAGTGTTTTGAGTATAGGTGTACTTGCTGGAAGTGCAAGCCTTGCGTATGCCCAGGACATCAGCTATAAAATACAGTCAGGAGATACATTCTTTTTAATCAGCCAAAGATACGGAATATCTATGGAAAGCATTATGAAAGCAAATAACGCCACGGCAGGCACAGTCTTATATCCCGGTAAAACCATTACAATACCATTGAATAATCAAACCATCCATACCGTAGCATCAGGAGAAACATACTGGGCTATCAGTAAAAAGTATGGGGTGGATTTTTATAAGCTGCTTTCTGCCAATAACGCTACCGAAAAGTCAATGCTGAATATCGGAGATAAGGTCATCATCCCGTCTACTGCACAAACCTCACAGACAGTAATACATACTGTCCAGGCCGGAGATACCTTCTATATCTTAAGCCAAAAATATAACATGAGCATAACCGAGCTTATGAAGCTAAATGGTGCAAATGAAAATACTGTACTTTATATAGGCCAAAAGCTACAGATTCCACAGTCCTCTACACCATCCCCACAGCCGACACCTTCACCCAGCCCCACACCAACCAAGCCCTATATAACATACACAAGCTATACAATAAAAGCAGGAGATAATTTCTGGAATGTTGCGGATAAATTCGGTATACCTATGTCCGAAGTTCTGACTGCCAATAACATGAGCGAGTCAACAAGGCTAAACATCGGGGATATATTAAAAATACCCGTCCATAACGTTCCTGTAAAATCAACCCCTGGCGAAAAGTACGGAGAATATCTGGACTGGTGGACAGAAGCACAATATGTCGTACCTACCCAGGGCGTTATTGAAATCGTTGATTTTTATACCGGAAAGTCCTTCTTTGCAAAGCGAACAACAGGTTCCAACCACGCAGACGTTGAAACACTCACACTTTCCGATACTCAAAAAATGAAAGAAATTTGGGGTGGTAGTTTTAGTTGGACAAGGCGTCCTGTTATCGTCAAAATTAACGGAAGAAAAATCGCTGCAAGTGCGTCCAGTATGCCCCATGCAGGAAATGATAAGGTAGCTGGCGGTGTGTATACCACCTGGAGAAGTGATGACTACCCACCAGGCTACAACCTGGATTGGGTAAAGGGCAACGGTATAGACGGGGTTTTTGATATTCATTTTGCAAACAGCACAAGGCATAATGACGGTGAAGTAGATGTTAAACATCAGGAAAACATTAAGATTGCAGCAGGATTGAAATAAAGATTTAGCTTAAAGCCCTTTTTTAATCAGTAAGAAGGGGTTTTTGCTATTTTTTAGTTATATTTTATTCCAAGTAATCCTTAGCCTACTTAATTTTTGGGGTGAAAATGAAAGTAGCCACCACTCACAATTAAATGAGTATGGCTACTTTTGTCTAATAACTATAATTTTGATACAATTTAGCGGCTATTTTTGAAATATTGACACCGCTAAAAAGTGTACACCTCGAAGTCACAATTTTTAACCTCATCAAAACAATGGCATAATTTGATATTTATTACCTTAATATCGAAATTAACCTTCGCCTTGTCCAGGGCAGTTCCTTGAGCTCGCATAATTTTTATCAATTGCGTAAAACATGCCATTAGGGGCTAGTTTCATGCTGGTTAATATGAAAAATCTGTTTTACCAAAATTTATGAAAAAAACTTTTTAATTGCATCTACATTGGTAAATCTACCTGTTCCACTATTAGCTAGGGCTTAAGCCCATCGCCTCAATGGCCACAATCTTGTGCCTAACAATTGAGTTAGCACCAACAAAAATTTAATAATCTTTTTCCATCTCAGCCTTGTTTCCATAAAATGAAAGAGTGTGTTAAATACTTTATATCGGACTTAATCACTCTCTTTTAGTAAACACATTTTGTATAACCTTATCAGGGTACAATCGTTTCCTACATTTATGTAATAGAGGATTAAACGGACAAACTTCCACAGTTTATATTATTAGCGAAACGTCAAACAGGCTTAAATACCCGCTTTTGATAATCCTCTTCAATTGTTTAATCTTCCTTCCCCTTGAACATGGAAGGTTTGCCGCCAGAAGTCTCTGCACAGCTTTTACATATTACAGTATCCTTATTGGCACATTTTTCACAGTCAGAAATCATACTTAATACCACCTTTCAATCCTTTTTACTGCAAGTCATTTTTATGTAACGTAAAATCACAGCATCCAATGCCTGGCTCTTTTTAAGAATTTTATCTTGGGATGATGTAAGAATCATTTCATCCAATTCACTTCTCAGTTTTTCCATCTTCCTCCTTATCATCATCTCTTGGTTTTCTGAACTTTCCATCCAATCATACCTCTTTATAAAAATATTAAAACTTGCTCATTAAGCAAATATTATCATAAAACTTGCTCTATAATCAAGTTGTGTTTTATGTTGAAGGGGCCTAGTACGACAGAAAATACTATTATTTCACTTTCATACTGTTTTGTACCTCAAGAAAGGAATGCTATAAAGAATGAAAAAGACAAGAAATCTGATTGGAGATAGAGTAAAACAGGCAAGGAACAATTGCAAACCGAAGATAACGCAGATTGATCTCCTTGCCCGCTTGGAAATTCGGGGGATTGTACTAAACGAAACCGCTATATCAAAAATCGAAGCAAAAACTCGCCCTGTAACCGATATTGAACTGGTAGCAATAGCTGAGTCTCTTGAGGTAACAGTTAATTGGCTGCTGGGTTTAAAGGATGCATCGCAAACTTAAAATACATCTGCATCATCATTTACAATATCATATACAAACCTTAAACACTATTAATCAAAATCAGGATATATCCTATCAATTAATTCTTCAAATGAATTACATACTGGATATAAATTATCCTCTAACCACTCTTCGACTGACTTTTCTTCAAGTTCAAAGTCTGATAGGTCATCTTCTGATCTTGATTGTTCATGATCAATGAATACAATTGATGGCTCTGAGCTTTTTCTATAATCAAATAATAGTAAGTTACCTGCTCCATCTTGGGCAAATGCAAAAATTTTCGACGTGTCTGGAACAGAATCTTTGAATATTTCATTTGTTGCCACAATCACAGGGGTATCAGAATATTTACTTTTATTATACGAAAGCAACCTAAAACTTGCTGATCTACTAGACCAATTTGGAATGTTAATTATTCCACTCTTCCATTCTCCATCTTCATTTTTTACTTCCGGCACACTTGAGTTGTGATTACTCACAATATCAACATACTGTCGTGGAAACGCTATATTCCATAGTTTTTCTACTCCATTAATGATATTTTTATCTACTTTTTCATCTGTACTCCATTTTATTTCTTTAACGCTCATAGTCTACCTCCATTTTTTCGCTATTCTCCTGAACCCGGAATTTTTGAGAAAGTTACTAATTTTTCACACCCCAGACCGGAAAGTGTCATCTGCAAATCCTCAATGCTAATCTTAGGTGTTGTATCTTCCGGGTTTGGAGCCGCATACATTTCAAATATTCCAAATGCATCTGTGAAATCTTTTATATCGATCGCTACCTGTCCATTTACAAAGAATATTTTACTCAGATTAAATGTTTGCTTCTCTTCGCTAATAGTTACGTCAACAGTATTATTATCAGGATTTTCAGTATAAGTTCCTTCCATTTCATAGGCCAACAGCTTAAGGTATGCCTGGTCAGGGCCAAGCTTCTCCTTTATGGGGTCACTTATACATATATAATACTCCCCTGTTCCATTTAAAATATCGCTGTGTTTTACCTCAAATCGATATTTCTGGCCTTTTGTAAGGTTCATACGTATATAAAAATTTTTATCCCACTCATTGTCATCGTTGCTATCGCTTGAGCTTATTAGCATGCCTTTGGCATCAAATATATTTATCTCAGTATCTGTTTCTCCAATACT
>NZ_DATCTU010000059.1 GCF_036567765.1 Pseudobacteroides sp. | reverse complement strand
GAATACTACAATAAATCAAAACTTTTCACATTAAGCAGGGACAGCATGATAACGCCGGATAAAGCAAAGCCTGATTACAACACATGGAAGTTTTCCTATTTCATTCCCTATAATGCCAGGATAGTTAAAAAAGATAGTGCTGCTCCTGAATTAAGGTATGAAAACAGGTTTACCAAGCTTTTGGTAGTATTTGATATAACAGGATACAAGGAATACGGAAGCGGCGTAAAAACACTGGAATTCTCAAAGCTTGAAAATGGCTGGGCCCAAGGAAAGGGCAGCATATATGGAGAGAACTATCCTGTAGACAGCGACCTGCTTACGGAACAACCGCCGTACAAAGACGAGCTGAGATACCATGGACAGATTTTCTGGTATGATTTGAAATCTACCGTAATGGACGACATATCCAGGGGCAGGAAGTGGTAGAAAAGTTAGTCTGTTAGTCTTTAAAATTAATGAATTTACTGGTATAATAAATATAGGCTAGGAAAAAGGGAAATACTATGGGAAAAATAAAGCACGAGCACGATAAGGGATATAAAAACCTGCTTTCACACAAGCGTTCATTTATAGAAATGTTAAGGGGTTTTGTGAAAGAAAGCTGGGTAAATGAAATTGATGAAAATAGCTTAGAGCAGATAAATAAATCATATATCTTGCAGGATTTTGAAGAAAAAGAAGCAGATATAATTTATCAACTCAAGCTAAAAGATAAAAGTGTGATATTCTACTGCTTGCTGGAATTGCAGTCTTCTGTAGATTATCAGATGCCATTTAGGCTACTTTTGTATATGGTTGAAATATGGAGAGATTTCTGGAAAAACGCAGAGAACAGGAAAAGAAAAGGATTTAAACTGCCATCAATTGTTCCTATTGTATTGTACAATGGTGAGAGAAGATGGACAGCATGTAGAAATTATAGAGATATGCTGGATGGAAGCGAAGTTTTTCAAAGCAGGGTTGTAGATTTCAATTACATACTTTTTGATATAAACAGATACAAAGATGAGGAACTTTTAAAAGCAGCAAATCTAGTCTCAGCGGTGTTCCTGATGGATAAAAAGAAGCCCCAGGATGTTATATTAAAGCTTAAGAGCATTATAGGGATATTAAAGGGGCTTGATGAAGAGGAATTTGGGCTATTTAAAGGTTGGTTAAAATATATTTTTAAGCCAAGAATATCAAAAGACTTAAGTAAAAAGTTTGAGGAAATATTGGATGAATCAGTACCTAAGGAGGTTGAAGGCATGGTATCAAATCTTGCGGCGGCATTTGACAAAATGATAGAGAAAGCTGAAGTAAAGGGAATGGAAAAAGGTATAGAAAAAGGTATAGAAAAAGGTATAGAAAAAGCAGCAAAGAATTTAATAGCAATGGGAATGGATACACATAAAATAATTGAAGCAACAGGCCTCTCTGAAAAAAGAATTAATGAGCTACGAAATATAAACCAAAATTGAGGCCATTAAGATTATTTAGGCTATTTAATAAAAAATTCACTATAATTATATATGGTGAATTTTTTTGATGTCTACTGCTTGAACTTGAGAAAATATTGGATGAATCCTGGCAGCAATATAAAAGGATGGCATCAGGGTGATGGATGGAGCTGGCTAATGCTGACAAGACCCAATATACCTATAATTTCTGGCCAACAGTAGACTCATATAGGCTTCCGGGTACTACCGTCCTGCAAAACTCAAAAGTTGATGAAAGAAAGACTTCATCCTGCTCCTGGGTTGGTGGAACTGACATTAATGGTATCTTTGGGGTTACAGGTATGCAGCTTAAAACCCCGGGTCAAAACCTTTCTGCAAATAAGGGATGGTTTATGTTTGACAATGAAATTGTTTGTCTTGGAAGTGGTATTACATCAACTGACAATAAAGTTGTTGAAGCAATAGTTGAAAACAGAAAAATTAACTCCAGCGGTAGCAATTCACTTTTAGTAAATGGTGTTCAAAAATCATCAAGTCTTGGATGGTCTGAAACCATGAATGGTGCTGAGTGGGCATATCTAACGGGAGATTCAGATGATTCCAGCATAGGATATTACTTTCCTGAAGGTGCTAGTGTTAAGGGACTTGGTGAAGCAAGGACTGGTTCATGGTCAGAGGTTACTGGAGCAGGATCTGAGATCCGGTATACAAAAAACTTCCTGACGATGTTGCTGGATCATGGCAGCAACCCGTCTGCCAAAACATACACCTATGTTTTGCTCCCTAGTGTACCCAGTTCTGATGTATCAAATTATTCAAGCAGCCCTGATATCACAATCCCGGAAAATTCATCGGATGCAATGGCTGTAAAGGAGAATAAACTAAACATTATAGGTGTTAACTTCGTGCTGTTAGAGTTAATCATCTAAGTCCAACAATAAAATTCTCTGTAAATGTAAGAAATGCTAGAGGTAAGTCTTACAAAGTCAAGTTTAATACAGAAAAGGTGGAAGAAAAACCGAAGGATATAAAGTCCTGGGAATTCGCCTCAAATACTGAAGAAAAAACAACACTGCGGCAGTAAGAGGCAAATTGTACTTTACAACCTCTTCCGACACCAAGTGGGGCGGAGCAAAATCAAAGATTTTTAGTATTACTGCAAATGATACTGGGTATAGAGATTACTGTATTGATATGTCCAACGTTTCAGGGTGGACTGGAAATCTTAATCAGTTAAGGCTGGATCCTATTGACCAAAGTGGTGTTTCCAGTGGAGCTTTTGCCATAGACTATATAAAGATACAGCAGCCAGCTTCAATTGGAAATATGCCAATAGAACAATATGGAATAGAACCGGAACACAATAAACCATCAGATATTAAGTTGTGGGAATTCAGTTCAACTATTGAGAATTGGACTGCTTCTCCAGGAGTTAGTAGCTTTGAATGGCAGATAGGGGGCTATGCTGGTGGAAGCTTGCCATCAAATGATCCACAGTTGAGATCACCTGATAACCTTGATTTCAATATTGATAGCAATAAGACTATAGTTATAAGAATGAAGAATGGTACATCAGCTCAAAGGGGCAAGATATTTTTTACAGCCTCATTGGATAAGAGTGGAAGTTGGAATGAAGCAAAGTCAAGGGTATTTAATATTGAAGCTAATGACCCTGATTATAGGGACTATATTATTGATATGTCGGGTGTTAGTGGATGGACAGGAACACTCAAGCAGATAAGGCAACTTTACAGTAAGCCGGCTTTTGTTTGTGTGCCCAGCATGGGTGTTCTATACGCACTATAGGCGGCTGCAAAATATAAACGAGAATTAATTCATATATCAAAATCGTTGTCATTGAGCTTATTGTCATAAATAAATCTGTTTATTTCTGACTTTAACAATTCCAAATCAATATCCTTGCTAAAAACAAAACCGTTATTACCGTTTACTTCCTTTAGTTGGGTAGGCATTTCCCAATAGTCCATTTCATCCCTGAAATTAAATAAACCGAAAGTTTTCCATATGTTTTTTCCGTTTTTTTCAAAGAATATAATTATATTATCACTATCGTAATTGTTTATTTTGATTGTTATATTTTGGTTGTCCATCATACAGCCTCCTTTTAAATTCACCTCAAATACCAGTCACTTTGCTTTTACATGAAGTAATGTCTAAAGACCATATAAGTGATAGTACTTATCATACAAACCGCAGCAGGCATCCATTCCAGAGTTTGTACTTGTTGATTTTTCGATTACTTTTTCCCAAGAGCCATATTTCTCCAATGCTTTTTCTGGTGTCATACCCAAAGGATTACCATATGTCTCTTGATTGCTCTTTAATACTCTCTGGTAACCTGCCTCGTCGCCTCTTTTTAAGTAGCTGTCAAGCCTGTTCTGGTTGCGTTGATTGACAGCAGCTTTAGCTATTTCTTCTACTGGAGCATTTTTACTCTTCATCTCCAAGACTAGATTTGCAATTGAATCATTTTCCTGATGGTATTTTTCCCTAGCTTCAGTTGCTTTTAATACATGTGCCGGGTTTGTCCAATCAATGCTGTTTGCAAACTCACCTATACGTGTTGAATCAGGATTAGGCGAAAAACCATAAACTGCTTCCAGATTCAATACAATATCTGCCATGGCTTTGGGATTATCCAAAGGATTGTTTTTGTATTGGAATATAGGAACTCCTATGGTGTTTGAGAGGTCAACAACCAATGCTGCAAGCTCTTCTACCGGTATGCTGTCCATTTCCTTAACATCTTTTAAAATCATGGATTTGATTTGGGCAGCAGTTTTTCCTGCACACTTTTCCTTTATTGTGTCAGCTATTTTTTTATTCACTTTTGAATCTGTACATTTACTAAGCTTAGGTACTATAATGTTAATCATGCACCCTTTACCAGCACCTGCACCGGTTAATGCCTTGTCACCCATGATTCACCAACCTAATCTGACAACTTATTATTGCCAGCAGTATTCTGTGTTTACTAAATATTATCATTTTATATGTTGAATTTCAATATAAACAGCCGACAAAATCGGGACTAAACTCCAATTTTATCGGCTGTTTTCAATTTCAATTAAACAATCTATCAGTCTTTTATGTTAAGGCTTACCAATAAACATCTGAACCCAGGTTTTGCCGCCATAAGTTCCGCCGCTGGCAATTCCAAATCCACAGTGTGTAAAATTGGCACCCAGTATATTTGCCTTATGTCCGGGAGAATTCATCCAACCGTTAAATACATCCTGAACACTTGTATATCCTGCAGCAATGTTTTCCCCTGCATATCTATAGGTGATGCCGAATATTTGCATCATATCAAAGGGTGAACCGTATGTGGGTGAAGTGTGGCTGAAATAATTGTTATCAACCATATCCTTGGCCTTGATCATAGCAACATTTGCTACAGCCAGGTCATATTGGAGGAGCTTTAAATTTGCATCAGCCCTTGCTTTATTAACCAGATCCAGAAGTGCCTTCTCATCTGCATTCATTCCACTAGGTACAGGTGTTGGTGCTGAGGTTGGGGTCACTGTGGGAGTCGGTCTCAATGTTGGCATTAATGTTGGAGTTGCGGTTGGTGTTATAGTAGGAGTCGGCCTTAATGTGGGTGTGGCAGTTGGTGTAGGTACTTGTGCTGAAGTAGGTTTTAATGTGGGTGTAGCAGTTGGTTTTAACGTTGAAGCAGATGCAGTCTGTGTTGGTATTGGCGTTGAAGTTGGTGCCGGTGTTGGGGTGGAAATGCGTTTGATTTTCACGGATGTCATTTTATCATTTAGTTTTAATTTGCTGAAATCACTGTTGTCTGCTTTAAAGCTCCACTGCTTACCTGTAAAATTGTCCCCGTCATAAATTGTAACCTGATAGCCTTTTACTAATTTAAGTGATGAAATATCATTGTTTCTGATACCCTTGGCCAACAGCTTTCTAAGTGTATAGTCTCCTTCCTGTAAAGTAGCCAAGTAGCCTTTATAGTTTATGTGCTGAAAAAATGAAGCGGCTCCCTGGCTGGATACAGAAAGACTAAGTACTTTTTTGTTGCCTGAATACACTTTACCTTTTGACAAATAATATTCGGTCTTCTTGATCTTAGAAGAGTATGTATTTTGTTTTGTGGGATATGAATTGGCACCTGCTTTGCAAGCATAGACAGGTATAGAAACCGATGTAACCAAAATGGCTGCCAGCAGCCCTGTGTGAAGCTTAATCAAACGCCGCTTAACATTGGAATAATCCATAAAATATCATCCTCCCATCTTAAAAATATTAGTTTACTTATTCAATATTTTATACAAATTCTTCCTGTGATTATATGGGACTTTAGACCTATATCTTTAAATTTTGCTTGAAAAATATAGGGTTTAGAGCCTATTTAATGTAGATAAACTGTTATCACGTGTGATATTATAAAATAGGAAAAATGGTCCGGAGGGTCTATCATGACGAAGATGTATCAGAAGCCAACCTTCCTTTTTTCTTTTCTCTGTAATACATTAATAAAGCACCTAGAATAACTCCGGATGAATCTATCAACACATCAACAATACTACCTGTTCTCTTGGGCACGAACAACTGGTGAAATTCGTCTGATATGGAGAAAATAACAGCGAGTATTATGGAAAGCATAAGCCTTTTTTTGATGTCTAAAGACAGGTTTTTCAGCAAACTGTAAAGAAGCACAGCCAATATAAAGTATTCGGTAAAATGGAGGAACTTCCGGAAAAGCAGGTTTACGGTTTCCAGTCTATCGTGGGTTAATTCATTGCCTGTAAGGCCAAATAGAGTTTCTGCAATATTCTTTAATATTCCTTTTGATATTTGATTTGATGTACCACCGGTCTGCTGTGAAAAAAGATAGATCATTAAAAGATATACAGGTATCAGAAGCAAGTAAAGTGCCAGTCTTTTCTTGTCTTTAAGCATTATAAAGTTTGATCCTTTCGTAAACATTCACAAAATGATTTGCAATAGTATATATTGTAAACAATTAACCTTTATTATACTGGATATGGTCTGTAAATTCAAATATGCCCATGTATTAAATAAAACAGTAATATTAAGGAAATAATTTTCAAAAATATTGATTTTTCAAGGGTGTTATAATATAATGTTGCAATAATACTAGAAATATACAAATTAGAAGCTTAATTTACATTTTAGTTTATTTTATTTATTGCAAGCAAGCTTTTTATTGCTTATTAAATAATTCATTTTATATTTAGGAGGGGATTAAAATGAGAAGGGTTGTTATCAGGTTGTTGTTATCAGTATTTGTTTTAAGCATATTCTCTTTTAATGTGGCAAGTGCAGAGCCTGCAACATCTATTGCTTCGGTACCACAGACTATCACAGGGATTGATATTAAGCAGGTTAGCTTAAATCCTCTGAAGCTCAACATTACAATAAATCCGCAGAGTGCCGATTTACTGTATCAAGTATGGGGACAAGATGCCAACGGGTGGGTGCTTGTGAGTGCTTATAGCGGCAATTACAATGTTACATGGAATCCAGCTCAAAAAAAGGATGGCGTGTATAAGGTGCAGGTAAGGATTAAGAACAAAGCTACAGATGAGTTTCTTGATCAAAGATCAGATATGATAACAGTTCATGATCCTAACGTATTGAGAATAGAGAAGATAATAGCTGACACCGAAATTGACGGACAGGGAACGGTAGGAAAGAATATTAACGTAGAAGTCATTGCCAGCGGCGGTAAATATATACTTTATAGCTTTCTTGTAAAACAAGGCAACAAGTGGATTACCAGACAAACTTTCACCAAATCGAATTTGTTTGTGTGGAAGCCAAGTGCCGTAGGGACCTTTACTCTAGAAGTGGATATATTTGATGCAAACGACATCACCGGAACTCAAGCTGACAGAATGGATAAAGCATTTGAGATAAGGGCTGAAGGCTACATATATCCTGAATTCAAGAAAATGGACATTGAGAAGATAGGTAAAAGTGAAAATCGCAGGATTGTGACTGAAAGTGTCCTAAGGGGTGGATATAAAAATAACTATATGTTTACTATTGGTGAGCAATATAGAAAGCCTACAATTACTGAGGGGTATAGAAATGGTGAAAAGCTGGCATGGAGTGCACCCAAGTCAGGTATTTATGAAGTGTCTGCTTATATAAAGGACAGCACTTCGGTAAAATTTGATGATGCTTTCCGTAAAAGCTATTACAAGGTTGAAACTAGCGATGTGCCAAAAGGAATCAGCCTTGCACCGCTTGAACTTAGCAAAAAGGACAGAACCCAGGCTATAGGTACTCAATTGGAGATTACAGCTCACGGATCAGGCAGTAAGAATCTTTTATATGCATTCTACAAGTATGAGACGAAAGGATATGTAGTTTTACAGGATTACTCACCTGTTAATAAGTTGAAATGGAAACCTATGTTGCCTGGTGAATACACAATATTGGCCAGGGCTAAAGATGTTAACTCAGGTTCCTATGAGGCTCAGCGAAGTGTTACATACTCTATCATAGATCCTGATAAACCAGTAACGGCATCTATAAAAAGCGTTGGTTTAGCAGGTGATAAGAAGGTGGGCAAGGTTCTTAAAATTACAGCAAATGCATCAGGAACTAATAGTCTTATGTATGAGTTTGGATTGAGGTATGATAATTATGACTGGATTACATTGCAGAGCTTTTCTCCGGACAATACATTCTACTGGTTACCAAAGCAGGCAAGGGAATATGAAATTATAGTAAAAGTTAAGGATATCAGCTCGGGCTCGCATCTTAGTTCATATACACAGAAGGTTACAGTTACAAAATAATTGATTTAAAATATAAATATGCTTTAAAATCTCAAGAACGAGGTAATCCTTGTTCTTGAGATTATTTATTATATGGGGGTGTTGGAATAAAATGCATAGAAAACTCAAAAGAATCATAACAGCATTGTCTGTCTTGTTAGTTATATCCCTGGGTATTGCTGTAAAATTTTACTTTGATTTTAGGGCAGCAGATAAAAGGGCCAGCCAGATAACTAGCTCGTATGCTGAAAAAAATAAGGAGCTTTCAAGTAAAATTGATTCGGTTAACAAAGAAATATATGAGCTGAATGAAAAGTACTATGATGAAAAGCTCTCAAAGCTTCTTGGTGTAGAACAAATAATTTCAATGCAAAAGTCACAATGGAAATATGTACTCAAAGCAAATGAAACCCCTTTTACAGAGGACCATGTATATGTCCGTTCAAAGGATCTAGTTCTGACTTTGACTGAGAGCCAGAAGGAGGATAAGCTGCTTCCAATATCAATGCATAAAAAGGGAAGCCTTGTAAGCGGTGATAATAAGGACAATTTTTACGAACATATGATTATAAAAACTGACATACCATTTGAAAAGAAGATTCAGACATATAATAATTATACAAATGTTTTTTATTCATTCGAAAATTTATCTGTAGGTACAGTAATTACTCTTGTACTTAGTGAACCTTTGAAAGAGAGATTAAACCTACATTTTGACAAATTAGAAATAATAGTTGACAAAGTTGATGAAAATTCATAAGAAAATATATAAAAAGAAAGAAATGTAAAATATTAGGGCTATTTACTATTGACAATTAATTGATATGAATTTAAAATAAGTAAGGAAAATAAGTAAGGAAAATAAGTAAGGAATAAACTAAATACTATAGATTTCAAGCAAATCTATTTTCCTCTCATAGTATTATTTAATATAATAATTTAGAATTGTTAAATAGTGTAAATGTTTTTAATATGAAAAGATGTACAAGTCTCAACCTTTTGATAAAGACTGGAAGTAAGTTTTAGAATTATAGAAAGTTGGAGCGAGAAATGGGTAATGGTAGCAATAATATTAAAGTATGTCTTGTTGGTTCATCAGGCGGGCATCTAACACATTTATATATGTTAATGCCCTTTTTGAGCACTAAAGATAGATTTTGGGTGACGTTTGATAAAGAAGATGCTAAGAGCTTACTAAAAGATGAAAAAATGTATCCTTGCTATTATCCCACTAATCGAAGTCTGAAAGCCCTGGTTAAAAATATGGTTATCGCATGGAAAGTGCTTAGAAAAGAAAAACCGGATTTGATAATTTCCTCAGGGGCAGCTGTGGCGGTTCCGTTTTTCTATTTAGGGAAGCTATTGGGGGCTAAGTTGATTTATATAGAGGTGTTTGATCGCATTGACAAACCTACAATGACTGGTAAGATGGTATATCCGATTGTAGATAAATTTATAGTTCAGTGGGAAGAACAAAAACGAGTCTATAAAAAGGCTGTTAATTTAGGAAGCATATTCTAACGAGGGTGAGAAAAAATGATATTTGTTACAGTGGGAACGCATGAGCAGCCTTTTAACAGGCTGATTGAGTATGTGGATAATTTAAAGCGAGACAATAAAATCCAGGATGAAGTTATTGTACAAACAGGATATAGTACATATGAGCCCAAGTACTGCACATGGAGTAAGTTGATTCCTTATAGTGAAATGGAAAAAAATGTAGCAGAGGCTAGAATTGTTGTTACTCATGGTGGGCCGGCAAGCTTTATTATGCCTCTTCAAATAGGCAAGATTCCTATTGTTGTTCCGCGACAGTTTATGTTTGATGAGCATGTAAATAATCATCAGGTAGAGTTTGCGAAGGCTGTGGCAGAACGCACGGGTACTATAATTCCAATATTGGACATAGAGAAGTTAGGTGATACAATCGCAAATTATGACAATGTTGTTTCAACAATGAACAATAATATGAACAGTAATAATGAAAAGTTTAATCAAGAACTTGAAAGGATTGTTCAAACATTTTTTTAATTATCTATTTATTGGATTCAAGTATTTAGCAGTAAGAAAACTGTTGCATCTAAAGAAGGAGTAGTGATATTATGAAAAAGGTAGGAATCCTATCTATGCAGAGGATAGCAAATTATGGCTCATTCCTGCAGGCTTACGCACTAAAACAATTATTAGAACAACAGTCATGTCAAGTTGAGTTTGTTGACTATCACGTTGAGAGGCCCATTATCAGTGAGTACTCAGATAGGAAAAATCCAATTGTGAGAAAGTTGCAAAAAGGACTTGAAACATTCAAATATCATGCTCCGTTATCACATAAATTAGCTTTTATTACTTATAAGCAATCTTTTGCCAAAAAGTATCTCCCTTTACTTGGTATTACTGAGAAAATGAACTATACTCCAGAGCTTGACTGCTTAGTCATTGGCAGTGATGAAGTGTTTAACTGCATCCAGAAAAATTCTAATGTTGGATACTCTTTGGAGTTATTTGGTAAAGATAATCGTGCGAAAAAGTTAATAAGTTATGCTGCATCCTTTGGAAATACCACACTGGAAAAGCTTCAGGAGTATGATAAAATAGAAGAAATAGGTGAGTTACTAAAGAAATTTGATGCGGTGTCTGTTCGTGATAAAAATTCTGGAAGCCTTGTTACAACACTAACTAGTAAGGAACCGGAATATCATCTTGACCCAGTATTGGCTTATGATTATACTGGCTGCTGCAAAATCATTCCAGATATGAGGTCAACTGAAAAATACCTTATTTTGTATGCGTACTCTGGAAGAATTTCAGATAAAGAAGCAGATTGGATTACAGCATATGCAAAAAGAAAGAATTTAAAAGTATATGCTATTGGTGGGATTCAGAAATGTGCGGATCGTTTTATTGATTGCTCTCCGTTTGAAGTGTTGGCATATTTTCAGCACGCGGAGGAAGTGATAACTGATACTTTTCATGGCAGCATATTTTCAATCATTACTCATAGAAATTTTGTAACAATTGTACGCAAAAGTTTAGGAAATTCCTATGGAAACGAAGAGAAACTGACAGATTTATTGGAGCGGCTTGGATTGAGAGAGAGAATTGCTATGGGTATTACAGAAACTGAAACAGTGTTGAGTAGAGATATAGACTTTGCAGCGGTTGATCAGATTATAACATTAGAGAGAGAAAGGACTCGTAGCTATATAGGAAACCAAATCACTCAGATATTGTAATGGAGGAAGGATAGTAGTGAATATTCGGGAAGTTGGTACAGCTTGTGTGGGCTGTAGAGGTTGTGAGCAGATTTGTCCATGTAACTGTATTGATATTAATGAAAACCATGAAGGGTTTCTATACCCAGTTATTCGAGAAAATGCTTGCGTGAATTGTGGATTGTGTGTAAAACATTGCCCGGCAATGAACCCTAGCAAATTTCAGTCTGAAGCTCCTGTAGCTGTATATGCACTTAAGAATAAAGATGAAAAGCGTATCTTGGATTCTGCATCAGGGGGTGCTTCAGACCTGATAGCTCATTGGGCTATT
Organism: Pseudobacteroides sp.; assembly: GCF_036567765.1. Taxonomy (NCBI): domain Bacteria; kingdom Bacillati; phylum Bacillota; class Clostridia; order Eubacteriales; family Oscillospiraceae; genus Pseudobacteroides; species Pseudobacteroides sp. Next base: position 15,638 of record NZ_DATCTU010000059.1, on the reverse strand, counting down.
AAAATGAGTGGTGTTGTATTTGGATGTACATATACCAAAGATATGCAGGTGGAGCATACCAGCGTAGATAAATATGAAGAATTACAAAGAATTCAGTCATCTAAATATGTTCAATCAAATTTAAAAAATTGTTATTCCATTGCCAAGAAATTTATAGATGAAGGTAAAGTAGTTTTGTTTACAGGAACACCCTGCCAAATTGCAGGATTGTATTCTTATTTAGGCAAACGGGAGCATGGAAACTTATATACAATTGATTTAATATGTCATGGCGTACCATCCCCACATTTTCTTTTAAAATATTTTAAGTTTTTAGAAAAAAAATTAAACGAACCTGTTTTGGAATATAATTTTCGCTCAAAAGAAAAAAGAGGCTGGGGAACACACTATCTTCTAAGGACTGCAACAAGAACAAAATCACAAGCTCTTTCCCTTGATAGATATGGAAAACACTTTATGGATGGTGATTGTTATAGAGAGTGCTGCTATCAGTGTAAATATGCTACGACAAGGAGAGTTGGGGATATTACAATAGGTGATTTTTGGGGGATTCAGAAATGCCATCCAGAGTTTGCATCCAAATTTGGTGTATCATCAGTTTTAGCAAATAATGAAAAAGGGAAATTAATGATAAATTCAATTAGAGAAAATGCAGAAATCATTGAGTGCAGTTTGGATGAAGTTATGATGAAACAAGGTAATCTTATTCGTCCAACTATACGACCGGACGGTAGAGATTTGTTTTATAAGAATATTACAAATGAGGACTTTATTGAAAAGATTAAGATCGGACTGAATATAAAGGAACGAGTTAAGTCAGTGATACCTAAGTCCATTATTGATTATTTAAAAAGAAGATTATAAAATAGGTATAAAGAAACGGAGAATGTAAATCCGATTTTTAATATTTAGAATCAAACATTGTAAAACTTACTAAAGAAACAGCTCGAAAAAATGGTATTACTTAGTAATACTGGGTTCGTTGGTATATACAAGCGGCATTTGAGTTACGATTGCACTTGGGGGTGCAATCGTCGACACGGCTAAGGATATTCAGAAGCATCTGATAGTATTTTGGGATGAGACATGATAAAAGGAAAAGGGGAGAGAAATGAATAGTTTGGGAGTGAGTGTCATCATACCTGCTTATAATGCTGAAAAAACCATTTCAAAATGCCTACTTTCAGTAGTTAATGATGACTACTGTCAGGAAATTATTGTTATAAATGATGGTTCAACTGATGATACACAAGGTATAGTAAACAAACTTGCAAATGAATATGCAAACATTAGGTTAATTAATTGTGAAAATGGTGGGGTTTCAAAAGCTAGGAACCTAGGATTAAGAGAAGCTTGTGCAGAATATGTAATGTTTTTGGATTCTGACGATTATATCAGTGAAAATGCAGCATCAGAAGCAGTGACTTTTATGAGCTACAATAAATTGGATCTGTGCTGCATTGATATAGTAGAAGATAATATTGTTAGGGACAAAGATAATAGACATAAGCGTATTCAAAATAATTTGATTGTTTGTGATAATGAAGTGGGTAAATATATTTATAGTGCAAATCCGAGAAGTGTATGGGCGAAAGTGTATAGAAGAAAAGTTATAATTGATAATGAGTTATGCTTTGATGAGAAAATGAGCTATGCTGAGGATTTGGTTTTTGTTTTGCAGTATCTTGCATTTACAACAAGACTGGGATTTTGTGCCGAGGCTAGATATATTGTCCAGAATGTAAACCCACAGTCATTGTCAAAAAAATATCAACCGAACATTGAATATGTAATAAACAGAAGGAATGAGACTTTATTAAAACTGTTCTCGCTATACCCAGATTACCAGAAAGAATATTTCAAAAATACAATGGGATTAGACTGCTATTCCATAATAGTGTACTCTGATAATTTATTCAAAATGAAATCACCCTATGGTTTTTGGGAAAGTTGCAAGTTGATCGAAAAAAGGCTAGTTGAACTTGTAAAAACCGAAGAGTATAAGAATCCAAAGGATTTTGAAATGCCTAAAAAAAGAACTGAGAAGCTGTATTATAAAGTAATTAGGACAAAGTCACCCTTTTTAGTCGGGCTTATGTTTTTTATTAAGAATAAAATCAAATCAGGAACAGCTAAATGAAATAAGTAAATATACTTTTGAAAAAAGTTTTGTTATAGAAGAAAGGAACCACAAATGAATTCTTCGCAAATATCACTTATACTACCGGTATATAATGTAGAAAATTATCTGGAAGATTGTATGATGTCAATTATTCAACAACTTGATGCGGGAACTATTGAGATTTTATTAATAAATGATGGCTCAGTTGACAACTCACCGGCTATTTGCGACGAGTATGCGAAGCAATATAAAAATGTAAAAGTATTTCATAAAACAAACGGAGGGCTGTCAGATGCTAGGAATTATGGTTTGATAAGAGCTTCTGGTAAGTACATATTATTTATAGATTCGGATGATTTTTTGAAACCTGACACACTAAAATACTTCTTGGAATTAACTTGCAATGATGATCTTGATGTCATATTAGGGGATGCAGACTGTGTTACTGAGCAAGGAGATATAATAGATAATCCGTCATTTGGTTACTTTCATAGAGGTCTTGAAGAGGGAGTACTTTATACCGGTCAAGAAACGATATCAGCACAACTTAAAGCGGAAAGTTCTTATAGAACCACTGTATGGCTAGGAATTTATAGAAGAGAGTTTCTTATAGAGAATCAGTTGTGGTTTGAAAAGGGACTGTTGCATGAAGATGAAATGTGGACGCCTAAAGTTCTCTTACAAGCTAAAAAGGTACGTTACGTAAATAAGAAATTCTATTGTTATCGTATAAGAAACAATTCCATTATGCGAAATAAATCAGGCGACTTTAGAAAGCATGTGGAAGCCCAGATTTACATCTTTTCTTCACTTTTCCGTTATTTTGAGTGGAAAGTAAAAGATAAAGAGCTTTTAGTGCTATTAAATGATAATTTAGCAAAGCGCTATTTACATGCAATCATTGCATGGCAGTTTGTAAACTATAGGGATTTATATAAAAGAGTTAATGGAATTGAATTATTAAAAAAGTCTTTTTCATGGAAAAACAGAGTGAGAGCATTTATACTTATTATTAACAAAAGACTCTTTTCTAGCATTATAAATTTAATAAGGCATAATTGATTGAGTTGTTAAAAGGAGTTAATTTGATAAAATATAAAAGGATGTATAATAATGATAATTTCAAAGCTTTCCAGTAAATTGTTTTTTGTTTGTCTTGGATTATTCCTCGCATTGTTCAGGGTTTACCTAATCCCTTATACAACATTTAAAGCACTAAGTTTTATGATTTTATTAGTATATTTATTTCTATTTGGACATAATAAAAAAGTTCTATACCATTCAAGGTATGCACTTTTGCTTGCAGGTATTATTTTTTTTACAACGGTATATGCATCAAGGAATCTTGTCGGACTATTTAATGGAAGCTTGTATGGCTTGCAATTTTTTGTTGTGTTTCTTTTTACAAATCATATGGTTTACAAATATGGAATAAGACAATGTATTAAGAATTATCTGCAATGTTCACTGTTACTAACAGCCCTAATGGATATATCTGTGTTATTAAATATGGATCTGGATCCATCACATTATCAAAATTTGATAACATATCTATTTGGAAATAAATTCATGGTAGCATATTTACACATGATTACCTTGGGTTTTCTTGGTGCTTACTGGTACATAGAGAAAAATAAGATCAGTCTTAATCATAAAATTGGGTATATTGTCTATGGAATATTCAGTATTTTTATGAGTGGATATGCTAAATGTAGTACTGGTGTAATAGGAAATTTTGTCGTTTTGATTTTGGTCATAATGCCATTAAATATTAAAATAAAAGATTTTTTTAGAAAACCTGGGAATATGTTTATAATCTTGCTAATAGGAAATGCCATGTTATTGGGTGGTGGCTTAATATTGGAAATTCCAGGAGTAAAGTATTTAATTGTGAATATTTTGCACGAAGATTTAACTTTAACAGGTCGATTTTGGATATATGGACAGCTTCGAGATGTAATAAGCTCCAATCTTTGGTTCGGACATGGATATAACAGCGATACAATGACAAAATTGATTGGGTATGGAAATGCTCAGAATGGAATTTTGCAATATGTACTAGATTGTGGAGTGATCGGAGTATTCATATTTTTGTTAAATTGGTTTCATTGTTTAAAAACGGCAAAAAATACAGGACATATCGTATGGCCAATATATGGACTTATATATGCCTTTATTATTTCTTCTTTAGTCGAGGTATCCTTTAAAATTCCGTTTTTAATGGCACTTTCTTTATTGTTAAGTATAGGAGTGAGTACTACCGAATATAAGAGTAATATTAATATGGAAATTAGAGAAAAGCATTCAATGGGTTGATTAAAACTGTTTGGGGAGGTTTATATGAAGATTGGTATTATGTCAATGCAACGAATTCCGAACCTAGGATCTTTTATGCAGGCCTACGGATTAAAGAAAATGATAGAAGCTCAAGGACATGAAGTTGTGTTTATTGATGTCCCTAAGGGTCGGCCTATAGAGAATAGGGGATATGGTTCGGACAAGCAGAATATAAATCGTATATATAATAAATTGGCTAAAATTAGATATATTATTCATACTTTTGTATATAAGAAGAAACATTTTAAATACTATCAGACAGAGTTTCAGAATTATCTTAAAGAGTATTTAGGACTGAAGGATGAAGAAATATTCGAGAATTGTGATGTTTTAGTTGTTGGAAGTGATGAAATGTTTAATTGCCTTAATAGTGAATATGGGTTTACTATGGCTCCCTTTGGGAAGTATGAGAAAGCAAAGAAAATAATTACCTATGCAGCATCATGTGGATGGACGAGATATGAGTATCTAAATAAAGAACAAATTAAGGAATTAGAAAAATCCATAGCAAATTTGTCTGCAATTTCTGTTCGAGATTCAAATACAAAAGCTTTTATTTCAGAACTGACCACAAAATCAATTAATATGCACTTGGATCCGGTTTTGGTTTCTGATTATTCGGATTTTTTTAAAGAGCCCAAAAATCCCCTTGTTGATCGGCCTTACATATTAGTCTATGCATATTATAATAGAATATCTGATAAGAAACATATTAAAGAGATAAAACAATTGGCTAAAGAGCACGGATGTATTACTGTTTCAGTAGGGTCTCCACAATTTTGGTGTGATAAATATGTAACAATAAGTCCTGTTAATTTACTTAGCTTATTTAGAAATGCAAAATTTGTTGTTACTGATACCTTTCATGGTACAATTTTTTCGGTTATTTCACAAAGTCAGTTTGGAACTATGATAAGAAAGAGTAATAATAATAAATTATCATATCTATTGGAAAGTTTGAAATTGGAAAATAGAATAGTATCAGGCGATGGTAGTATTAAAGAATTATTTTCAAAAAGAATAGACTACACAAAAACTATTAATATATTAGAGCAGGAAAAAGTAAAAACACGTGAATATCTATTAGAGAATTTAAAGAATAATGCGAATATCTGAATAAGATGAATTATCGTGCTGCTTTAAATTTGGAGGACATGTATGGGAGATAGGGTAAAATATCTTATGAAAAACACTTCGATTTTTGCAATCGGAGAAATGGGAACTAAATTAATAAACTTCTTCTTGGTACCATTTTATACATATATTCTAGCTACTCAAGAATATGGTACTGTGGATTTAATATTTACTTTAACTACAGTAATTGTTCCGTTAGTAATGTTTAATATCGGCGAAGCTATCATGCGATATGCGATGGATGACGATGCAGAGCATGATAAGTTGTTAAGCATTGGAGTGACAGTTATTGTATTTGGAACAATTTTCTCTTTAATACTAATTCCTATAGTGTCGATGTTTCGATTAATATCTGGGTATGCATGGTATATGTATGTATATGTAGTATTATGTGCGTCCATGTCAGTAGTTACATGCTATTTGCGTGGTAAGGAAAAGTTAGTAACTTATGTTAGTTGTAATTTATTGAACACTTTTTTAATTGCAATATTTAATATAGTATTCTTACTTGTATTACATGAGGGTATTCATGGTTATTTAATGGCCTATATTTTGGCACAGGCTATAGCTGTTGTTTATGCGATCCTGGTTGGGAAGATCTATAAAGACATAAAACATTATGTTTGGGATTTTATCTTGGCTAAAAAGATGATTCTCTTCTCATTAGCAGTTGTTCCGAATTCATTGCTATGGTGGTGTATTAGTTCGTCAAATAGAATTATGATTACAGCTATGTGTAATGTTTCAGAAAACGGACTTTTAGCAGTTTCTTATAAGCTGCCCTCCTTATTAACAATGGTTAACACTATTTTAATGCAGGCATGGAAGTTTTCAGCGATTAAAGAAAGAAATAGTGTTGATAGGGATGATTTTACTAACAATATGCTTAATAAATTTCTAAGAGTTTCAGTATTGATTTCAGGTAGTATGATTTTAGTAAATAAAATAGCTACAAAAATTCTTTTCGCTGAACCATACTATATGTCATGGAGACCAAGTGCTTTCTTATTCTTAGGCTTTATGTTTTTGGGACTAAGTACTTTCGTTGGTACTATTTACTATGTTGAGAAAAATATGGTTGGAAATATGCTGTCAGCATTAGTTGGAGCTACTGTAAATGTTATTTTGAGTGTTTTACTAATATCAAATATCGGAGCAACAGGAGCAACGTTAGCTGCATGTATCTGTTATTTTGTTGTATTAGTATACCGATATTTTGATACTAAAAAGTATCAGAATATAAATGTATTTGCTAAACAGTATGTGGTGCTATATTGTGCACTCATCACAATGGCAGTTGGTAGTGCTGTAGATACTTTACCAGGGACTATTATAGAACTAGTTGGATACGCAATTATTATTGTAATAAATTATAAATTCATTGTAAAATCTTTAAAATCTGGTACCAAAATTATTAAAACAACCATACTAAAAAGATAAAATTGCATGGGATTAGTTTAGATTGATCAGTACAAATGGCAGTATAGTGAATTTTCTAGAGAGTTCATATACCTTTTGCTCATGTTTATAGGAGATGTAGAAGAATGAAGAAGATAGTTCTTTTCGAAAACAAAAAAGATTGTTGTGCTTGTGGAGCATGTTTTAACATATGTTCCCAAAATGCAATAGATATTGTTGAGGATGAATATGGATTTACATTTCCTCGCATTAAAGAAAGCCTTTGCGTTAAATGTGGAGCTTGTAAAAAAGTATGTGCTTTTCAGAATATTGAAGAAGTAAATGAGCCTATTGTTACATATGTGGCAGTATCACAAAATACAGATATTAAGAAATCAGCATCTGGAGGAATGTTTGCGAGCTTTGGGAAATCAATTATTGAGAATGGTGGGGTTATTTACGGTGTTTCGCTGGAACGCATTGATGACATTATGACCCCTATACACATTGGAATAGATAATTTAGATGATTTGGAAAAGTTGCAAGGGTCAAAATATGTTCAAAGTTTCATAGGACATATATATTCTGAAATCAAAGATCAACTTAATACAGGAAGGATGGTTTTATTTTCAGGAACACCTTGTCAAGTTGGAGGCTTGAAAGGTTATCTGGGTAATAAAAGTTATGAAAACTTATTATTGATTGATATTATATGCCACGGAATACCATCTGCGAAGCTATTTCAAAGCTATATAAATACACTTGAAAAAAAAATTAAAGGTAAAATTGTTGATTTTATTTTTAGAGATAAAACTATCGGCTGGGGGCATGGGAGTTTTACATATGTAGGGAAATTTATTTATGTAAAACGTAATAAAAAATATTCCGAAATTCTTCCAAGTGCTGAGTCATCCTATTATCAAGCATTTTTAAAATCGCAAATTTTTCGTGAGAGTTGTTATTCTTGCAAGTATGCATGTAGAAATCGTCCTGGAGATATTTCAATAGGAGATTTCTGGGGAGTGCAAAAAGAACATTCAGAGTTACTTATTGCAAACGGAGGAGCTATTAACGAGGCAAATGGAGTTTCTTGCGTGATTATTAATACTGAAAATGGCAAAAAATATTTTGATAAATTCAAAAAGGGGGTGTGTTTTTTTCAATCTGATTTTGAAAAAGCTGCACATGGTAATGCTCAATTGAATTATCCAAGCCTTATGAATATCGAAAGACATAGCATCCTTGAGTTATTCAAAAAAAATGGATATGAGGCAGTCGAAAAACGATTTCGTAAAACCGAAGGATACCGTTTATATATTAGGAAACTAAAAAATAGGTTACCAAAACAACTTAAAAATCAAATAAAGTATTTTTTTAAGCGAAGGTGACAGCGGGGTTTTTCATCATTGCTGTATTTCCAGCCAAAATCCATCGTATTTCCATTGAATAGTGATTTTACCTTCATTTTTTACATAATCAAGCTTTTTAATCCTTCTTCCCGATGTATCCAAAAGATACAAATCATAACTCTTAGTATCATCAAGTAAAAGGCTAATATTGCCATTAATCCTTTCCATAAGTACAGGTCCTTTACCCCAATCGGTTAAACCGTTTTTATATGATTTACGTTGGTCGGTGTTTTTTTGTGCACCTGTAATAGATAATAACAGCCTTTGTGATTTATCAATATCTTTTTCATCCATTGAGCAAAGTATAACAGAACAATCTTTATCAAGATTTAAGCTTATATTGTCAAGATCTATTTTTCTATTTTTTAAGAATCCTGTTGCTGACTGGATCTTTTTTGAATTGATTACAAAGATAGTTTCATTTTTCTTTTGAGCATGCCATTTAATTTCACCTGTATCACTTATATGAGCATCTTCATTTATCAATTTTTTGTATTCCTCAGGTGTTAATGAGTTTAATTTACTGATATTTGATTTTGAGTTTAAACTTGTTTGAAGCATATGAGTATAAAGTAAAGAACTAGGGATTACTTTGTGAATATCCTCTACAATAGAGCTTTCGGGAAAAAGTTTGAATATATAATCATAGGGGAAATCCACGGTGATGGTTTTTAATGCTTTTGATAAATAGCTTTTTAAAAAAAATGCTGAGCAGGAAGGCATTTGAGATAATTTTCCGGAACTTGATTTTAGGTCAAAGTAGTTTTCAATCATATTTTTATTATTAATAAAGTTCCCATTATGAGAGTATGAATAAAAAATGATTCCATCCCAGTCTTGTAATGAAGCATAGGCAGCTAAAATAGGAGTAAGCTCATATTCATAATTATTGGGAAAGCAGAGGTTTATTTCGCTAACAACCAGAGGTTTATCTATAACCTTTGACTTTGCAATACTGCCTATTATACCGCTTAAATAATTCTTACTTTTTGTTTGTCCATTTTGCTCAATTAATGATAAGTTTTTCATGGTAAAATTTTTTGAGTCCCAGGGCTTTTCAGGAAACACAGGATGATCCCAATAAATATGAGAATTAGTAAAGTCCCCTTCACATTGTGCGTATAAATCTGTCAAACCATAATAGCCGCTTGATGTAGAAGTAGGGGTTTTAACCTTAAGCTCGTTTTTTAAAAAATTCAACATATCCTGGAAGTAGATTTTTTCTAAGCTGTAGTAAAACTCAATATTATCATTAAAGCGATTTGGTGTTACAGCCATCCGATCAATCCATTTAGTGCGTTTTATGCTGTTAAATCCTCCTTTTTCATCATCATTAATTCCGTGCTGTTTAAGTTCGGTTAATGAAATATCATCAAACCAGATAGTACCTATGCTGTTTCCTAAGCTAAATGAAAGTCTTGAATTTTTGTCGGTATTCTCAGTGCTTAAGAAAATAGTGCTGTATTTATTCCATGAAGTTGTTATATTGAAGCTTTCATTAAGCCCATAATTCTGATAAGGACTTTTATTATTCATAAAGTTTAAGTTGATATTCTTTGAATTTGAAGCTTTTGAATTGAATGTTAATAGATACCTTTTGCCTTTCTTTAATTGAATACCAAGCTGCTTTAACTGAAGCTGATAACCTTTAGCCATTACTTTATCAACTTCTACTTTTATAGATTTTTGCCCATCGGTGCTATTGGAATCGTAAGTATAGTTACTTTTAATACCATTATGTATTTCGAACATCCATGGTTTTAATGAGTAGTCTTCAAAGCTGTTATTTAAGACCTTATTGCCTGTAAAAGTCTCTTGTTTATCACCCCAAGCTGATTCTAAAGCTTTGAGTGTACCGTATTTATTTTTCAACCACTGTGACCATTTTAAATCAAGCATATTTTCATAATATTTTGAAAGATCATTGTCTATACTGTAAAAAAGCCCCGAATTAATATCTTTGTTTAGGGTAGCAAATATTGAATATTCGTTTGAAATTTCTACCATTGCTAAACATGGATCTTCTGCATATGTCATTTTGGTATATTTATTATAATGAGTTAAAACCTTTTTAGCATAATCCTTTTGTAAAGATATAAGTTTATCATCAAATAAAGCCGCTACTTTAGAATTACTGTTTATTTCCTCTAAGATACCATCGGATTTTTTGAATTTTCTACCTACTAGTAGGTTCATATTTATATAGATGCCCTTTGATTTTAACTGGTAGATAAGATAATCAAGCTTATCCAACTGATTTTCATCCAATTCCAGAGTATTACCACCATTTTTAAATATACCTACTGGTGAAGGCTCTGTATCCATATGATGAAGGCGAACTATATTAAATCCTAATTTTGATAGGTCATTTGCTACTTTTTCAGCATTTTCATGGGTAGGAAAATTTGCCCCAAAAGAAAAATTAACACCCCAGAATTTTATCCTTTTACCATTCTCAAAATAAAAATGGCCATCTTTTACTTGTACAAAGCCATATTTACCTGCAGGAGCATCTAAAACCAGACTGCTTACATCAGGTACACTGCCCTCCTCAATTGATTTTACAGATGCATTGTACCAGCCTGTATTATAGGCAGATATATCATTGATTGATGTTATGAAAATCATTAAACATAATAAAAAATATATGAATTTTATTTTCATAGAAAAAACACTCCCAAATGGATTTTTGAAAAGAGAAAATATATTTTTAGTTTTAGCTAAATAAAATTAAATATTGATAGTGAATAGTGGATGAGGCAAATTTCAAAGGAAAATAAGAAATGGATATTATACAATAAATTATACCAGAAATCAGGAAGAGGTTTAATAGGTCAATTAGACTATTTTGACATTTGACATTTACTAAAGGATGGCTTAATTTACGGTGAAAGACCGCTATGAGATTTGCGATGTAAGTATTAGCCATATGCAATGTATTAATATAAAATATAAAATTAACACTATGTTATTATGAAAAATATTGAAAGTACAAGAAAAAAAGTATACTTTACATAATGTAGATTTAATCATACTGTTCCATTAATGTAAATAGAAGGAGGGAGAATGATAGAAGAAGAGGGCCATATGAGAATGTTTACAATAATCTTATATTATTTCAACAAAGGAGGACTAAAATGACACATAATAAGAGACTGATATCATTTATAGTATTGGTCGTGTTTGTTCTTCAACTGTTATTAACAACGGGAATTTCTTATAGTTCTGCAAACTCTGGTGATGAATCTCAACAAATTGAGTCAAAAGCAGAAAAGAAAATTGAATCCGAGTTAGCTTCAAGTGAAGAAAGCAGCGAGAATAACGGCATAGTTAATAATAAGGTGCCGGATCAGGTAGAGGAAAAATCTACTGCTGACAATAAAGGTGAAAGCGGCAAGTCGCTGAAGGAACTTACAAAGAAAAACATCATTATAGTTTATAAAGATACTGCTAAATCTGATGATGTCAAGACTATCAGACCCTGTTGATAATTATGAACTTACAGCAGGAGTATATTCACCTGATTCATACGAAATGAATGATGACATGTACGATGTGAAATACTTTGGTAATTCAGTTTATCTTGGAAGCAGCATTTTTGGTACTATTGACAATCTGTATGATGATGATGTCTATAAATTTAATATCTATAAGAATACCAATTTAGGTGTAAGACTTCAGAACATCCCTGTAGGGAAAGATTATAATTTATGCATATATTCTTATGATGAAATTACAGGTAATTTTACATTGAAAAACAGTTCCACTCTTACAGGAAATGCAGATGAAACAATTAATATTCAGCTTCCGCAAGGGGAATATTATGCTAAAGTTTTTTCCGTGTCAGGCTACACAGCTATCGATAGCTATAAGCTTACAATAAAAGATGAAGATTTAGGGAATGTTAGTGTTAACTTCGATAAAACCATAGCAGCTCAGGGTGATATTATTACAGCTACTGTAAAGCTTGATAAGATTAATTTATTATCAGGTTGTCAGTTAAATTTAAGATATGATCCATCGATTTTAAAACCATTACTAAATGACCTAAGTCCTTTTACTGCAACTACGGTTCCTTCAGGAAGAAATATCTTTTTGAATAGTGCATATTCGCCCTTTACAACAGCCAGAAATAACCTGGAAAAAGGTATATTGAATTTTGCTATGGGATATACGGATATAGGAGCATATAAGCAAGCTGGGGTTGCTGAAACTTCAGGTGTTGTTGCGGTAATTAAGTTTAAAGTGCTTAAGTATAGCCAAGCATATGTTTTTCTTCAATATTCGCAAACCATGGATGATAGTTGGAATGGTGTATATTTATACGACTGGGATGGCAATAAGATTAATACCGGGTTTGAAGTAGTGGGTCCGGCTACAGCTAATGTAAGTGCTCCGGCAAATATTCCACCAATTCCTGAGACATATGGAGATTCAACTCCGGATGTTAAAGTGTTGCCACAACAAAGTACGATGTTAAGAGGGAACCGTTTAAAAAAGATGCAAATGGTATTATGAAATATGTATATACAAGAACAAACTATAGTACTGCCGGAAAGCCTCTTACAGTTTATACACTGAATGACGGTGACGGCGTATTGCTGAGCGATACTTATTATGATACTAATAACTATCCTACAAAACCAGACGGTACTTCACTTAATTATTCTATAACCCAATTTGCATACCACATCAATGGAAAAATAGGTACACAAACTGAAGGAATAGGACCAGCATCAGGGATTGCTTCAGATAGCAAAAAAAGGGTAAGTGAATTTGATTATGATGAAGAGGGTAATATTTGCAGTGACATTGCAAGGGATTATCATGGAGCTACACTTAAAACTACTAATAAAACGAAGTACTTCCATAGTTATATCGATAAACCTAATTACAAAAAGGTTCAGGTGAATTTATCCGACATATATGGAAATAGCACAACAGCAACAGGTTTGACTTATATTTTTACATCATACAAATATGACAAGAATGGCAATTTGGCGAGTGAAATTGATGCAAATTCAAACACAGATTACCAGTACAACAGTCTGAACATGCCTACTATCATTACTCAGAACTGTAAAGATGCCAGCGGCAATTCAGTTATCTCAAAAACCGAGACGATATACAACTGGGAAGGAAAGCCGGTTTACTTCAAGGATGCATTAAATAACGAAACAGTTTATGATTATGATGAAAGAGGTTTCGTAAAAACAGTATCTCTTAAAAATGTTAAGAGATTTAAAATTGAAGACGGAACTGAGAGCATGGAAGATGAAATAACTGCTTATGATTATGACCTGGCAGGAAGAAAAACCAAGGAGGTAAAGCCTGAAAATTATAATAAAGACTTGGGAACAGACCTCGGCGTTATGAATCATTTATTCTATGAATATGATTCAATGGGAAGAATCATAGCAACAGGTTATAAAGGTAAAGAATATAAACTTAACAGCACGGGAGATGGATTTGATCAAGTTGATTCCAAGATTTATTACAAAGCATTTGACCATGATACTGATGGAAATGTCGTTAAAGAATTGGATTCAATAAGATTTGACAAAGCGTTGGGAACAACTACCAAGGAAAAGATACAATCCGGAATCGGAAGAGAATTTACTTATACTCCGGCGGATAAGATTCTGACTGTAACAGAACCGGAATTAGTTGGCAAAGACAAAAATTCGAAAACTTGTATTTATGATACTCTTGGAAGAATTGTAAAGGAAACCAGGATTAGTGGAACTATAGCTGCTCCGGTTTATTACGATACTATATACGAATATGATGATAAGCAAAGAAGCGTAAAAACCAGCGTAAATACAGGTACTGAGACGGTTCTTGTTGATAATGAGGTATATGATTATACAGGAAATGTTATACAGGATGTAATTAATATAAGAAAAGATGCAAATAACAATTTCATAACAAATGTTGTGAATTATGAGTATAATCTTTTCAATCAGCTGAGAAAGGTAACATATCCTGAAGATCCGGAAACAACCAAGACTATTCTAAGTTATTCTGAAACTTACCAGTATGATGAATATGGGCAAGTGAAGATGAAGCTGGGCAGCAATAGCATTGTGGATGTTTACTCATATAACGGACTTGGAAATGTTGTTGAAGTCAAGCATGGAAAAATGACATCTTACACAAATGGTGCTGTTTTCGATACTGCAACAGAAACAAAACAGTCATTTGAGTATGATTTAAATGGAAATCTCATAAAATCAACAGATGCTAATGGAAATGCAACAAACTACAGTTATGATGAAGCAAACAGACTTAAAACAACGTTCATGGAAGATGTTTTTGGAAATGTTGCTTCAGGTAATGACAATTTCGGCAGAAAAGTTAATCACCTCAGCAAAAACTATTATGACAGGAATAATAATGTTGTAATGGTTGAAGAAAATGTCATTGAGACCATAGATAACTATAGCAATACGCTTGTCAAAAAGATGAAGTTTGACTATGATCCTATGGACAGGATGATAAGAAGGTCAGCAGTTTTAGGTAGTTATGAAAAAGATATTCAGCTGCTGGAGTATAATCACAATAATCAACAATTCTTGTCAAGTGAAGCTCCTAATGAAGATACTTTGAGCAATCCGGAAAACAATGGAGGCTACAGGATTAGTAAATTCATTTATGATGAATATTCAGGAGACCTTCTCAGGAAATTTGATCCGAACCATTATGGTGAAGATGATGATTACAACCATGGTACTACATTTGAGTATGACCTTGCTGGTAACATGACAGGTAAGATTGATGGCAGAGGGAATAAAATCACTTACAATTATAATGCTTTTAACATGCTTGTAAGGGTAACCATGCCAACAGAAGGTACCCAGACATATTCTACAGCATATGCTTATGACTATAACGGTAATATAATCAAACAAACCAATGAGAAGTTGGTAAACAGTGTCTGGACACCACACAACATAATCAGTGAGTATGAGTATAATGTCAGGAATCTGCCCAAGGTAAGAAAAGACGGTGCTGGTGTCAGTGAAACCTATAAGTATTATTCAGATGGTCTGATATCAGATAAGACTAACAGAAAAGGCCAGACATTGAAGTATGAATATGATGTCAACAATAGTGTAGATTGTCAAGTAAAATTGACCCCTTTTTTAAAGTTTTTACACTTAAAATTGACCCTTTAGTTCATAGAATATAGGATTTTAGCATATTTGAAAAATGATTACATCGAAACCCTAGGATTT